>NZ_JBMNDR010000044.1:0-74127 GCF_052543235.1 Streptomyces sp. SAS_272
GCGCCGGCGCGGCAGCGCCTCACCGCCGGACTTCCCGGAGATCGAGACGACGGCCGACCGGCTCGAACTGGGCGGCAGGTTCGGCATGGAGCACGAGGAGTGGCTCCGCCGCCGACGCCACACCCTGTTGCGTGGCTGGCACTGCGACCACGGGGCCCGTATCGACCCGCCGGCCGCGACGATCCTGCGCGCCGAGACCGTGCCGCCCTACGGCGGCGACACGACCTGGTCCAACCTGGCGGCGGCCCACGCCGGACTCTCCGCGCCGGTACGGGAGTTCGTGGCCGGGCTGCGCGCCGAGCACCGGCTCGGCGTCGGCTACCAGCCCCGCCCCGGCGACGACGCCTACGTCCGCCACCTCCTCGACCACCAGGTCGCCTCCGTGCACCCCCTGGTACGCGTTCACCCGGAGACAGGCGAGCGCGTGCTGTACGTCAACGGCTACTACCTCGAGCAGATCACCGACCTCTCCCGCGCGGAGAGCCGGGCGATCCTGGACATGCTGCTGGAGGAGGCGACCCGCCCCGAGTACACGGTCCGCTTCCGCTGGGAGCCGGGCAGCGTGGCCTATTGGGACAACCGCGCCACCATCCATCTCGCGCCGAGCGACAACGCGCATCTGCGCTTCCCGCGCACCATGCACCGGGTGATGCTCACCGGCGAGGTCCCCGTCGGGGTGGACGGCCGACCGTCCGAGGCGGTGACGGGAACCGAGCCGGGCCGCTGGTGAGGCTGTTCAGACTCCGGCGCCGGGCCGCCACCCGAGCGCCGGACCGAGCTTCGTCGCCATGTCGGTCAGGATCTGCACGTAGTCCTCGTGCCCGAAGGCGAACGGCAGGGCGAAGGCCACCTCGTCGATCTCGCGGAACGCGGCGTGGGCGTGCAGGCGTTCGGCGATCTCGTCCGATGTGCCCACCAGGTCCGGGGCGAAGAGCAGTCGGGCCGGTCCCTGCGGGGAGGTCGTACGGGGGAGCCGCTTCGCCGCGAACTCCTCGTACTTCTCCCGCTGTCGAGGTGAGGCGGAGTCGGTGGGGATGACCACGAGCCCCTGCGAGACACGGGCCGCAGCCCCGTCGGGGTGGGCCGCTCGGAAGGCCTGGACGTGGGACAGCTGGATCTCGGCGAAGTCCCGTGCGTCGTCGGGCCCTTCGGCCTTCACCACGCTGCTGGTGAGGAAGTTCATGCCGTGTTCCCCGGCCCACCGCGCCGAACCGAGGCTGCCGCCGCCGTACCACAGACGGCGGCCCAGACCGGGGGACTGCGGCTGCACCCGGTCCGAGAACACCTCGAAGCCCTCCACCCCGCTGAAGTCGGTGGCAGGCTTGCCGCGCACGAAGTCCAGCAGCCGTCGCACCCGCTCGTAGCCGAAGTCCTCCGCGTCCGAGGTGTCGGGGTACAGGGCCTCCCTGACCTGCTCGTAATGCATCGGCGGGCCCACGCTCACACCCGGGTTGAGTCGGCCCGCGGAGAGGAGGTCGACGGTGGCCAGATCCTCCGCGAGCCGCAGCGGGTTCTCCCAGCCCAGCGGGATGACCGCGGTGCCGAGCTCGATACGCCGGGTGCGCTGCGACGCGGCCGCCAGGACGGCGACGGGGGAGGAGATGCCGTACTGCAGGTGCCGGTGACGCACCCACGCACTGTCGAACCCGAGCCGCTCGCCGAGTTCGATGATCTCGAGCGTGGTCTCGTGGCCCCGGCCGGGGTCGTCCCCGTCGAACAGCCCGATGGTCAGGAAGCCCAGCTTGCGCAAGGGGCGAGGGGTCGACGACACGGGGCTCCTCCATGGTCCGACGGCGTGCACGGCCGTACAGCGGTGTGCGCCGATTGTCGCAGGCGGCTCTTCACACCAGCGGGATCGTGACCTCGTCCTCGACCGGCGGGTTCAGTTCCTGGGCGAGGTTGCCGGTGGCCGCGAAACAGCGCAGCCGCACCGACTCCGGTGTGACGTCAAGCCGCAGGAAGCACTTGAAGAACGGTGGGCTGTACGTCACCGAGCTCGGCGAGAACAACTGCGTGTAGATCTTGCGTACCGGCAGCCGGAACCGCCTGCGGCGTTCCGGGCGGCTCCCCGTCCCCAGCAGGCCGGCCAGCAGCCGGATCCGGGGCGTCACCCGGACCTGCGGACCCGGCGCGCGCGTCGGCGGGATGCCCAGGCGTTCCGCGACGACCGCCTGCGCCTCCTCCTCGGTGAGGGCGAAGAAGCGCCGCAGCCTCAGCCGCCGTCCGTAGAGCCTGCTGTAGAACGCCAGGGAGTCGCCGCGCAGCGGATAGCAGCGGAAGTCCTGCTCGGTGACGCCGGCGACGGACACCCGCGGAATGGTGTGCGTGGCGTGCATGAAGGCGCCCCCGCCGCCGGCGACGACGTACTGCAGGGTCCGGCCGTCCGCCAGACGCACGGGATACCGCTGGTAGTTGTGGATGTCACCGCCTATCGCGGCCACGTAGTGGTGCTCCGGCGCGCTCACGATGTCGTCGACGGTGCCGCCCCCTTCGACGGGGCACGGGTGGTGCTCGCCGTCGACGTACAGGGGCGAGCCCGTGACGAGGATCTTCGGCCGCGGACCCCGGGACGCCTCGCGCAGCCACGCGCCCTGTTCGGCGTCGAGGACGCCGAGGAGGCCGGTGTCGATGCCGATGATCCGCACGGGGCCCGCGTCGATCGCCCAGTACGGCCCGGGCTGCACGGCCTGCTGCCCCGGCCCGGACCGCAGCGCGCGGGCCTCGTCGAGCCGCCGGCCGTCGTGCGCGCGCGGCCGGTGCCACAGCAGGGAGCGCAGCCACGCACGGGTCAGGGGACGTGCGGCGGGCTCGGCGGGCAGGGCCGGGGCGTCACCGCAGAAGGCCCGCATGAAACCGCCGAGGTCCTCGTACCAGTCGTGGTTGCCCGGTATCGCGTAAATGGGGGACCGGTAGTCGCGGTACGGGCGGAAGAACTTGGGGCCGTAGTCGTCGGCGCTGCCGACCGGGTAGATGACGTCACTGGCCAGGACGGCGAAGGAGGTGCCCTGACTCGCCCTCAGAAAGCCTGGCACCACGGCGTACTGGGGATCGTCGCCCTCGCCCGTGTCGCCGATGACCATGAAGGAGAAGCGGTCCGCGTCCTCCCTCCTGATCACCTTGTCGGCGGGTGCGCCGGCCGCCGTGCGCTGCGCCACCAGACGACTGCGGGTACGACCCGTGGGATCGCCCAGCCAGGAGGCGAGCACCCCGTTGCGGGCGGCCCACAGGAGCCGGGGGTTCAGCCATGAGATCTTCTCGACCCGGCCCGGCATGAGCTGCCGGTACGCGCCGCGGTCGGCACCGCCCCAGCCGGCGCCTTCGGCGGTATCGCGTGAGGAGTCAGACACCGGTGAACCGTAGCAATGATCCACCGCACGGCGGCAGTCGGGTGACCGGCGACGACGTCGTGCGCGGCGGGCGCGGGCGGCCGTTCACTCACGGCTCCACGACCGGACGGTCGCCGGGCGTTCGGCCGGCTGCGAGGGCGCCCCGGTCCGGGCCGACCGGGCGGGCCGGTTCCACTCGCCGTCGCCCAGCACGAGCAGCGGATCGAACATCACCACCACACCGGCCAGCAGCAGGAAGATCACCGGACCGATGAGCATCGGCAGCAGCAGCGAGGTCGCGGTGTCGCCGGTCCAGGACGCCGTCGTGTCGTGCACGTGGACACTGACCGCGGCCATGGCCGTGTAGTGCATGCCCGACACGGCCAGGCCCATCACCAGACTGGCGCCGAGGCTGGTCAGGAACCCGCGGGTCGTGACGGCGGCCCACAGGGCGGCGGTCGCGGCGGCCACCGCGATCACCACCGAGAGCGCCACGGTGAACGGGGCGTACGAGACGACCCCGTTGAGCTGCATGGCCGCCATGCCCAGATAGTGCATGGCGGCGACCCCGAGGCCGGTGACGGCGCCCGCGAGTGACAGCGCCGCGCGGCCCGCGCCGCGGTAGCCGACGATGAACACTCCGACGCCGACCACCACGACCGCCACGGCGAGGCTGAGGACCGTCAGGCCGACGTGGTAGCCGACCCGGGTCTGCGCCACCTGAAAGCCGATCATGGCGATGAAGTGCATCGTCCAGATGCCGCAGCCGATCGACGCGGCGCCCAGCGCCAGCCATCCGGGCTTGAAGGACGCGGGGTTGAGCAGCGTCCGCACGATGCAGCGCAGCCCCAGGGCCCCGCCCAGGCAGGCCATCACAAAGGCGGCCGCCGGGGTCACCGCCCCGTACCGGAACCCGTCGATGGTGCCTTCCATCGCCAACTCCCCCCAGAGTGACGGACGTTCGTGGAGGAATGTCTACGGGTAAGGCGGCGTGGGCGCAAGCTTTCGCGGCAAGTCGGTTTCGAGCCTGCCGGGGGAGGGCGGCCGCCGTCGACAGCCCGCACGGCCGTCGCGTCGCTCCGGCCCTGAGTGTGCGCGCGTCTTCCCAGTGAACGCACAGGTCGTTCACAGTTCTTCGGGGTCGGGACGCCCTGGGCTGCTCGGGCACCGAGGGATAACCCTCGAAGCGTCCCGCTGTAGCTGACATGCCACTGACAAGCCTGTCATTCTCCTGGCCAACCGCCGCACACCGGCGGCACGTTGCCTTCATCGGCGCACGGTCCCGCACAGCCCAGCGCAGCTCGTCCCGGACAGCACACCCGTCTGTCCGGTCTGTCACCGGCCGTTCCCCACGGCCGCAGCAGTAGGAGAACGAGTGAGACCCAACCCCCGCAAGCGGACCGCGGTCGGAGCGGCCCTGCTCTCCACCGCCGCCCTCCTGGCCGTCGGCGTCTCGACGGTCCCGGCGGCCGCGAAGCCCGCAGCCCCCCACCCCACTCCTGTGCGCACCGGCGGCCTGCCGGCAGACCTGACGCCCGCCCAGCGCGCCACGCTGATCAGGGGGGCCGAGGCGAGGACGACGCAGACAGCCGAGACGCTCGGCCTCGGAGCCCAGGAGAAGCTGGTCGTCAAGGACGTCGTCAAGGACAACGACGGCACCGTGCACACGCGCTACGAGCGTACTTTCGCCGGTCTGCCCGTCCTCGGCGGCGACCTCGTCGTGCACACGCCCCCGGCCTCACTGGCCGTCGGCACGGTGAGCACGACCTTCAACAACAACCGCCGCACCGTCTCCGTCGGGTCCACCACCGCGACGTACAGCAAGGCCGCGGCGCAGGCCAAGGCCCTGACGGCCGCCAAGGCGCTCGACGCGAAGGCCCCGGCGGCACAGAGCGCCCGCAAGGTGGTCTGGGCCGCGGAGGGCACGCCGAAGCTCGCCTGGGAGACCGTGGTCAGCGGCCTCCAGGACGACGGCACCCCGAGCAAGCTGCACGTCGTCACCGACGCCGTCACCGGCGCGAAGCTCGGCCAGTTCGAGGGCGTCGAGACCGGCACCGGCAACAGCCAGTACAGCGGCACGGTCTCCATCGGCACCACGCTGTCCGGTTCGACGTACCAGCTGAACGACACCACGCGCGGCACGCACAAGACGTACAGCCTCAACAACGGCACGTCCGGCACGGGCACCCTGATGACGGACGCCGACGACACCTGGGGCACCGGCTCCGGCTCCAACACGCAGACCGCAGGCGTCGACGCCCACTACGGCGCCCAGGTCACCTGGGACTTCTACAAGAACACCTTCGGGCGCAGCGGCATCAAGAACGACGGCGTCGCCGCCTACTCGCGCGTCCACTACAGCACGGCGTACGTCAACGCCTTCTGGGACGACGACTGCTTCTGCATGACCTACGGCGACGGCACCGGCAGCACCCACGCGCTGACCTCGCTGGACGTGGCGGGCCATGAGATGAGCCACGGCGTCACCTCGAACACGGCCGGACTGAACTACTCCGGCGAGCCCGGCGGCCTCAACGAGGCCACCTCCGACATCTTCGGCACCGGCGTCGAGTTCTACGCCAACAACTCCTCCGACGTGGGCGACTACCTCATCGGCGAGAAGATCGACATCAACGGCGACGGCACGCCGCTGCGGTACATGGACAAGCCCAGCAAGGACGGCGGCTCCGCCGACAGCTGGTACTCCGGCGTCGGCAACCTCGACGTGCACTACTCGTCGGGTCCGGCGAACCACATGTTCTACCTGCTCTCCGAGGGCAGCGGCAGCAAGACGATCAACGGCGTGACCTACAACAGCTCGACCTCGGACGGCGTCGCCGTCGCGGGCATCGGCCGGGCCGCCGCACTGCAGATCTGGTACAAGGCGCTGACGACGTACATGACGTCCAGCACCAACTACGCGGGCGCCCGCACCGCCGCCCTCAACGCGGCTGCGGCGCTGTACGGTTCCAGCTCCACCCAGTACGCCGGGGTGGGCAACGCGTTCGCCGGCATCAACGTCGGCAGCCACATCACGGTCCCGTCGACGGGCGTCACCGTCACCAATCCGGGCAGCCGCACCGCCACGGTCGGCACCGCGGTGAGCCTGCAGATCTCGGCGAGCAGCACCAACAGCGGCTCCCTGACCTACGCGGCGACCGGTCTGCCCGCCGGCCTGTCGATCAACAGCTCGACCGGTCTGATCTCGGGCACGCCGACCACGGCCGGCTCCTCCAGCACCACCGTCACGGTGACCGACTCGACCGGCGCCACCGGCACCGCGTCCTTCACCTGGACGGTCAGCGCCACCGGCGGCGGCTGCACCGCCACGCAGCTGCTGGGCAACGCGGGCTTCGAGTCGGGCAACACCACCTGGACGGCGTCCAGCGGCGTCATCACCACCTCCAGCAGCCAGGCCGCCCGCACGGGTTCCTACAAGGCCTGGCTCGACGGCTACGGCTCGACCCACACCGACACGCTCTCGCAGTCGGTGACGATCCCGAGCGGCTGCACCAACACCACGTTCACCTTCTACCTGCACGTCGACACGGCCGAGACCACCACCAGCTCCCAGTACGACAAGCTGACGGTCACCGCCGGGTCCACCACGCTGGCCACGTACTCCAACCTCAACGCGGCCTCCGGGTACGTGCAGAAGTCCTTCAGCCTCGGGTCCTTCGCGGGCTCCACCGTGACGCTGAAGTTCTCCGGCGTCGAGGACTCCTCGCTGCAGACCAGCTTCGTGGTGGACGACACCGCCGTCACCACCGGCTGATCCGCCCCCGCTGACGACGTCCCGCACACGGGCTCCCTCCGTGTGCGGGACGTCGGCGTGTCCGCTCAGCTCATCGGGTCGAGCGTCAGGTAGGCCTGGCGCGGCGAGCCGTCGTGGACGAGGGACTCCTGCTGCCCGACGTCGTCGAAGGCGAACGCGTACGCCTTCCCGTCGGCCGTCTGCGCATGGATCTTGCGGGCGTAGTGGTTGGTCACCGCGTCCTGGTAGAAGGCGGCCGTCGTGGTGTCCGGCTGGTTGGGGTTCACCAGCAGGGTGGAGCGGTTGAAGCCCGCGCACAGGGTGCGGGAGATCGGTCCGCGCACGGCGTCGTTGGGGGCGTCCAGCAGTCGGTGGCAGCCGAAGATGCTGGCCGCGTCCGGCTTCTGGAAGCTGGTCACGACCGCTCCGGAGGAGTCGGTGAAGTTCAATACCCCGCCCGAGACCCGGCCGAAGTACTTCGTGCCCGGCTGGTCGGCGAACGGGGTGACGGTCAGCGTCGTCGTGGCGTACTTCTGCCAGACGCGGTTGACGTAGTCCGCCATGACGTTCGCGGGGAGGGCGCCGGTCTCCACTCCGTACAGCGGCGAGAGGGCGCGCAGGACCGTGCCGTCGGAGCGGGTCTGGACGAGGTTCGCCCAGCCGCCGGGCTGCCCGCGCAGGGCGTTGAAGAACCCGTTGTAGCCGCCCGCTTTGAGATGTCCGGTGCTGAGCGTGCTGCCGTCGGCCCGCTGCACACCGACCGCGTACGGGGCGGAGAACATGTCGACCTGAGTGCTGTTCAGCCAGAGTCCGGAGTCGTCGAGCGTGTACTCCGACCAGTTGAACAGGATGTTCCGGTTGGGGTCGGCGGGGTTCTGCACGGCCGGCTGGACCAGCCCGCCGGTGGTGAGTCTGAAGTCGAGTTTCCGGCCGTAGGAGAAGTAGATCCGACCGGAGAACCTGGGGATGCGGATCGTGGCGGACTGGCCGGCCGCGGGGCCGGCGATCGACGCGTCGGGGGCCGGGGTCGGGGGCGTGCCCCCGGCGGGCCATGCGTGGAAGCCGCCGCCCGCGTCCGCCCAGCCCTGTCGCCCGCTCGAGAGGAGGGTGCCGAGGTTGTAGACGTAGAGCCGTTCGGCGCGGCCCGAGTTGTTGGTGATCTTCAGAGGAAGGGTGTCGGGGACGGCGGCCCCGGCCGGTGGGCCGAGGGTGAGCAGCGCGCCGACGAGGGCGACGGCTCCCACCAGTCTGAGGGCGATCCTTGTGAGCACTCTCCACCTCCGTGCGGGTAGGCCTGTGGGGTTGGTCCGTACCATGTTGAGAGCGCTCTCAACGTGGCACCGGGTTGTGCCCATGTCAACGATTTCCGCAAAAGAGGACGCCCGCGGCCGGCCCCGGCCACAGGCGTCCCGGTCGATCGGCGGAGCGTCAGAGGGTCCGCTTCAGCAGATCCAGCAGCGCGGCCCAGTGCCGCTCCGAGGCCTCCTCGTCGTACGACGACGTGTCGGCCTGCGTGTACCCGTGCGGGGCTCCGGAGTAGACCTCGCAGGTGTGCCGGACCCCGGCCGCGGTGAGGGCCTCCTCGAAGCGCTCGATCTGCTCGGGCGGCAGACCCGGGTCGTCGTCGGCGTGGCCGAAGTAGACCTCGGCCGTGATGCGCCCGGCGGCCAGATGAGGGCTGTCCGGCGCGTCGGTCACGAGACGGCTGCCGTGGAAACCCGCGGCCGCCGCGACCCGGTCCGGGTGCGCGCCGGCGGTCGCGAGGACGAGCCGGGCGCCCATGCAGTATCCGGTCACCGCGACCGGGCCGTCCGCGACCAGCGCGCTCTGCTCCATCCACCGCAGATACGCCTCGGCGTCCCGGACGATCAACTCCGGGGTGAGGGCCAGCACAAGCGGGTACAGCGTCTCGAAGATCTCCGGCCGCGCGGCGGGGTCGATGAACGCGGGCAATTCCATCACGGGAGCGGGTCCGTGACGGTAGAACAGGTTGGGAACCAGCACCGCGTAGCCGGCTTCGGCCAGCCGGTCGGCCATCGCCCGCAGTTGCGGACGCAGGCCGAACGCGTCCTGGTAGAGCAGGACGCCGGGGCGGGGCACGCCGTCGTCCGGATACGCCAGATAGGCGTCGGCCACGCCGTCCTCGGTGCGGATGTCCAGTGCTGTTCCCTGTACGGAGGTCATGGGGGGCTCCTCAACGCGATGCACGGCGACGAAGGTGCGGTCGGCCCGGTGAGGCCGGGCGCGCCCATCGTTGCACGCGCCATCCATCCGCCTTCGAGGGCCCCGGCGCGGGACCGCTACTCGAACCGGGAGGCGTCGCCCGCCCCGTACCGGACGATCTGGGCCTCGCCCTCGGAGAAGTCGATCACGGTCGTGGGCTCGGTGCCGCACTCGCCGGAGTCGAGCACGCCGTCCACCACGTGGTCGAGCCGGTCCTTGATCTCCCAGCCCTGGGTCATCGGCTCGTCCTCGCCGGGCAGCAGCAGGGTGCTGGACAGCAGGGGGTCACCGAGCTCGGCGAGCAGCGCCTGGGTGACCACGTGGTCGGGGATGCGCACGCCCACCGTCTTCTTCTTCGGATGCTGGAGCATGCGCGGCACCTCCTTCGTCGCCGGGAGGATGAAGGTGTAGCTGCCGGGCGTCGAGGCCTTGATCGCCCGGAACACGTCCTTGTCCACCCGCACGAACTGGCCGAGCTGCGCGAAGTCCTGGCACACGAGGGTGAAGTGGTGCCGGTCGTCCAGATCGCGGATGGCCCGGATCCGGTCGATGCCGTCCTTGCTGCCCAGCCGGCAGCCCAGCGCGTAGCAGGAATCCGTCGGGTACGCGATCAGCGCGTCCGACCGGATGGCGGCCGCGACCTGGGAGATGGTGCGCGGCTGGGGGTTGTCGGGGTGCACGTCGTAGTACTTCGCCATTGGCCGAGCTTATGCCGTCCGCGCGACGGGGGCCCGCGCAGGGCCGCCGCCCCGCCCCGCCCGGTCGTCCCGGCCGGCCGGGAGCCGCGGACTCCGCGGCGGACGCGGACGCCCCGATCCGTGCGGCTCCTCTCCCGCACCGCCCGTCCGGCACCGGTGAGGTAACGTCCCCGACCGATATGACTGGTTCGGCCCGCGCGGGCCCCGAAGGACGAGGAGAGCGCCGACATGGCCGGCCGGGACGACGACAACCTCCGCTCGGGCGCGCCGGACGACGCCGGACCGGGGTGGGCCCAGGCACTCCTCGAGCATCTGCGCCCCACCGGACGCGACGTCCCGAGGCTCGTCGAGTGGCTGTCGGGGACCGTCGAGGCGTCCGTCTCCCTGCGCGACGGCGACGGCGTCCTGGTCGTCGGGCCGCACATCCCCGTCGACGAGGCCCTGGCGGCCGACATCGCCGACGGCCGCCTCGCCTCCGCCGCCTGGGAGGGCGAGGGCCGCTCCGTGCGCCTGATCCGGGTCGGACTCCCGGGGACCGCCCCCGTCGGAGTGCTGACGGTGAGCCGGACGAACCCCTTCGACCGACGCGCCTCCGACATCGTCGCGCACACCGTGAGCGTCCTCGAAGTCCTTCTGCGGACGCAGGAGACCGCGGCGACCGGACACCGTCTGGCCCGCGCCACCGCCGACCTCCGGCTGGCCGTCCTGCAGCTGCTCATGGTCGAGGACGTCGTCGCCGCCCGCCGGGTCGCCGCCGGCCTGTGGCCCCGTCTCCTGGACGCCGACACCGCCTGCGTGTACGTCGTCGAGACCACCCCCGAGGAGCGCGACGGCCTCGCCGCGGCCTGTCTCGCGGCGACCCGCGAGGATGCCCTCGTCGTACGCTGCCCCGCCATGGACGGGCATGTCATCGTCGTCGTCCCGGACGACGCCGCAGGGCCCGACCTGCGCGCGCTGTGCGCCGACCGCCCCGGGGCGTTCCTCGGCGGCAGCGCCCGGCAGAGCCTCGCCCGCACCGCCACCGCCTACGGACAGGCCGTCAGCGCCCTGGCCGTGGCCCGCTTCCGCCCCGGCAGGACGGCCTCCTACGCCGAGCGCACCCGCCCCGAGCGCCTCATGGACCCCGACGTGCTGCGCACCTGGACGACCCGCCTGCTGCGCCCCTTGGACACCCTGCCGCACCACACCCGAGCGGAACTCCTCGCCACCACCCGGCTGGGCCTGGAGTTCACGGCCGTCAACGCGGCGAAGGTGCTCGGCGTCAGCCGCAACACGGTCCGCGCCCGCATGGAGCGCGTCGAGCACCTGCTGCGCGCCGATTTCTCCGACCTCACCGTCCGGGCCGTCGTCCACCTCGCCCTCCACCACCAGTTCGGCATCGCCGAGGACCCGGCGGGCGCCCCGGCGACCCCGGTGCGGCTCGGCGAACTGCTGACCGGGCCCCCGCTGCGCGCCTGGGCGCTGGAGCTGCTGGCCCGCCTCGACTCCGACGGCCGGGATCTGCGCGGCACCCTGCGGTCCTGGATCGCGGCCGGCGGCAACGCCGAGCGGGCCGCCCACCTGCTGGGCGTCCACGCGCAGACGGTCCGCGAGCACGTCCGCAGTGCCGAGCCCGTCCTCGAACGCCAGCTGCTCGTCACGGGCAGCGACCTCTACGAGGTCGTCCTCGCCCATGTCGCGGCCGGTGACCTCGATCAGCCGGACCTGCACGGAAGCGGACACCCGGCGGAATCGGGCCATCCGGACTCATCTGTGCACAGGTGAGTCCTGCGGCCCCGTGAGCGGGCACCGATGCGATTCCCAAGCCGCCCACCGCCCCGTAGTTTCTCAGGAGCCGTGGGGGTACGACCGGCACGGGGGTCCGGTCGCACCCCGCGGCGATGTCAGTCCCGCAGCCGGACCGGGATCTCCTGCCAGCCGCTCGCGATGAACGACGGCACCTGCCGGAGCTCCCCGTCCGCCTCGTGCAGTCGCATCCCGGGGAACCGGTCGAAGAGCGCGGGCAGCGCCGTCAGCGCCTCCATCCGTGCCAGCGGCGAGCCGATGCAGCGGTGCACCCCGATGCCGAAGGCCAGATGGTCGTCCGCGGCGCGCGCCGCGTCGAAAGTCTCCGCGTCCGCCCCGTACCGGACCGGGTCCACGTTGGCCGCCGCGTACGTCGTGATGATGGCGTCCCCGGCCGGGATCGTCACGTCGCCCACCAACAGGTCGCTCACGGCGAACCGCAGCGGCAGCGTCGCGATCGACGGGTACAGCCGCAGCGTCTCGTCCACCACGCCGTCCCAGCCGATCTCGCCCCGTCGCACCGCCGCCAGTTGCTCCGGCCGGCGCAGCAGCGCCACCACCGCGTTGCCGATGAGGTTCACCGTCGTCTCGAAGCCGGCGCCGATGACCAGGAGCAGCGTGTACAGCAGTTCCTCGTCGCTGAGCCGGTCGCCGCCCTCGTCGCGCACCCGGATCAGGTCGGTCGTCATGTCGTCGCCGGGGTGCTCGCTCTTGTGGGCGATGAGCGAGCCCAGCACCGTGCCGATCTGCTCCTGAACGAATGCGGCGTGCTCCGGACTCGGATCGGAGGTGTCCATGATCGCCGCGATGAGCCGTCCGGTGGCGTCCCGCAACTCCTCGGGGACGCCGAAGAGTTCGCAGATGATCCGCATCGGCAGCGGATGCGCGAACTCGGCCCTCAGATCGACGACGGCGCCGTTCCCGGCGCGCTCCTCCAGCGTGTCGAGCAGCTCCGCGGTGATCGCCTCCACCCGCTTCCGCAGCGACTCGGTGCGCCGGTGGGTGAAGCTCGGCGCCACCAGCTTGCGCAGCCGGGCGTGGTCGGCGCCGTACGTGGAGAGCATGTTGACGACGCCGACCCAGCCCAGGATCCAGCCCCACGACGGGTGTTCGCCCAGTTCCGGCCACTGCCGCCAGTGCCGCCGCGGGTCCTTGCTGACCTGCGGGTCCAGGATCAGCGCCTTGAGGGTGTCGTACCCCGTGGGCGCCCACGCGGGGATGCCGCCGGGCAGCTCGACGGGCACGATCGGGCCGAGGGCGCGCAGCCGGGCGCTCTCGGCGTGCACGTCGGCGCCGAACGGGTCGAGGACGATGCGGTCGGTCACGGTCACGAACGGACTCCTGAGGGGTCGGAAGCGGGGGAGCGGGGGCTGAAACGCACGGGCAGTGCCGTCAGCGAGCGGTGGAACGGCCCCGGCCGCCAGGCGAGCCGGTCACGGGCCACGACGGGATCGAGGTCCGGCAGCCACTGGGTGAGCCGTTCGATCGCCTCGGTGACGAGCAGCAGGGTGTGCTGTCTGACCGGGCAGGCGTGCGGTCCGGCCCCCCACGACAGGTGCGAGGCGTCGTGCGGATGCCGCCCGCCGGACGCCGTCCGCTCGTCGGCCGGGGCGCCGTCCGTGCCGTGGGGGAGCCCCAGCGCCCCGTACGACACGACCACAGGCACCGCGTCGCGCAGCCACACCCCGTGGAAGGCCACCGGCTTGCGCGCGTAGTAGATGCCGTAGTTCGCCAGCGGCGTCTCGTGGTGCAGCACCTCCACCACTGCGTCCATCACCGGCCGGGCGCCGCTGGTGAGGGTGGAGTAGTACGCCGGGTTGCCGAGCACCCGGGACAGCGTGTTGGAGAGCAGGTTCGCGGTCGGCTCGTACCCCGCCCCGAGGGTGAGGAACACCTGCCAGGTGACCTCCTCCCGGGTCAGCCCGGCCGGGTGTTCCAGCAGCCGGCTGGGCAGGTCGTCGCCGGGTTTCTCGGCCTTGGCCGCGATGAGCTCCAGCACGTACTGGGCGAACTGCGCCTCGCCCTCGGCGGCCTGCGCGCCGCCCTCCATCATCTTGCCCAGACCTTCGTTGAGCCGGTCGCCCTGGCTGTCCGGCAGCCCGAACAGGTCGTTGAGCACCAGAGCCAGCAGCGGGCGCGCGAAGTCCGCGACGAGATCGGCCTCGCCGTGCGGGCCCATGCGCTCGGCCAGCAGCCGCACCGCCCGGTGCACCCGTCCACGCAGGTCGTGCGGTTCCACCAGGTCGAAGACGTCGATGAGAGTGGTCCGGTAGCGCAGATGCGCCGGGCCGTCGGCGAACAGGGCGTTGGGCCGCCACCGCATCATGCCCAGCACGGGCGCGTCGTCGGGGACGGTCGCCTCCCACGCCCGCGGGTCGTGCGAGAACGTCTCCTGGTCGTGCAGGACGTCCAGCGCCGCCCGCCGGTCGGTGACCACGTAGGCCGGAATCCCCGGCGCCAACTCGGCCCAGCCGACGGGGCCTTGGGCGCGGAGCGCGGCGTAGTAGCGCTGCGGGTCCGGCGCGAAGCCGTCCTCCCACAGCCGCACGGGCACGGAGCGGGCGAAGTCGATCCGGTCCGGGGTACGGGCGGTCACCGGGCCTCCACGGGGTCACGGCCGATCAGATGGTCCACGAGCGCGAGCAGCGCGTCGATCGAGGAGCCGGCGTCCCGGGCGTCGCAGGTGACCAGCGGGGTCGAGGGCTCCAGGTCCAGCGCCCGGCGCAGCCGCTCCTCACCGTGGTGACGGGGCGCGTCCGGGAAGGCGTTGAAGGCGACCGCGTACGGCAGCCCGCTCTCCTCCACCAGCCCCAGCACGTCGAACGAGGCGTCGAGCCGGCGGCTGTCGACGAGGACGAGCGCCCCCAGCGCGCCGTAGGCGATGTCGTCCCACAGGCTCCGGAAGCGTTCCTGCCCGGGCGTGCCGAACAGGTACAGCACGACGTCGCCGGGCAGGCTGATCCGGCCGAAGTCGATGGCGACGGTGGTCGTCGCCTTCTCCCGCACCCCGTCCAGGTCGTCCACCTGCGAGGACGCCTCGGAGAGGGGCTCCTCGGTGTGCAGCGGGCGGATCTCGGAGACCGAGTCGATCAGGGTCGTCTTGCCCACCCCGAACGGCCCCGCCACCAGGATCTTCACCAGGTCGCGGGCGGTGTCGGGGAGATGGACGGCGCCGGGTCCGCCGGCGCTAGGCGCGGTGTTTGAGGGCGCGGAGGCCATCGGCCACTCTCTTCAGCAGGTCGGGGTCGAACCGTTCCGCGGGCGGGATCGGCGCACGGGCGAGGACCAGGTCCCGGTCGACGAGACCGGCGGCCAGCACCCGCACCGCGGAGAACGGCAGTCTGAGCAGCGCCGCCGCCTCCACCACGGCCAGGGAACCGTCCTCCAGGATGTCCAGCAGGGCGAGTTCGGCGGCGTGGAGCCCGGCGGGCAGCGGTGCGTCGGTACGGGCGAGCACCGACAGCCGCTCCAGGTGGGGACGGCTGGGCCGGGCGACACCGCCGGTCGACAGATACGCGGGAACCAGAGGACGGCCGCCCGGGCGTCCGGTCATGCCGGCGGGTTGTCGTCGGCTCCTCGGGACGCGGCTGTCATCGCCTTCTCGCCCAGTCGGGCCACCTGGGAGTGCACCCGGTGCGCCAGCAGGTCCAGCCGCACCTCGCCGTCGCCGTAGGCGGCCACACAGGTGCCGTGGTCGGTCGGCACGATCAGCACGTATCCGTGGTCCGACTCGATGACGATCTGCCGTACGTCGGCCGTCTCACGGTCGGCGAACGCGGCCGCCGCGGTCCGGCAGGCGCCCTGCACAGTGCTGGTGATGGCGGCCACCCGCTCGGCCGACGGCTGGGAGAGGGCGTCGGTGTATCCGGTCACGAGCCCGTCCCGGGTCAGCATGACGGCGGCCACCACGTGCGGCACCTGCAGGACCGGTTCCAGCACCCATGCCGTGTCGCCCGTGTTGCGGCTGGTCATCGGGCCGCTCCCCCTTCGTCGTCGGTGTGGTCGGTGTGGTCGGTGTGGTCGGTGTCGTCGGTGTGGTCGGCGGGCGTGTCCCGCGCGGCGGCGCGGGCCGCCGCAGTGCCGGACTGCAGTGCGCCGAGTGCGGCGGCGGCCTCCTCCGGGCTGCGCGCCGGACGACGCCCAGGAGCCCGGTCCGACGTCCGCTCCGGCGTCGGCGCCGGCGTCGGAGCCGCGGACCGGGTGCGGCGTCTGCGCTGCGGCAGGCCGTCGTCCACGTCCTGCGGCTCGTGGTGTCCCGGCGCCGGCTCCCGTTCCGGTACGCCGGTCTCGGCGCCGTACGCGTGGGAGCGGCCGGGAGGGTCGGGGAGGGCCTTGCGCGCGGTGCGTGTCGTGCGCGGGGCGCTCGCGGCCGGCGGCCGCTCGGCCGGGTCGAGGTGGCTGAGGAGGTGGGTGTCGACCCGCAGCACCGCCCGCACACCGCCGTACGGGGAGGCCGAGGAGACGTCCACGCCCAGGTCGAACTGGCGGGTCAGCCGGCCGATCGCGGCCAGTCCCATGCGGGGCGGGTCGCCGAGTTCGGTCAGCAGGATGGGCTCGTCGCCTGCCACCAGCCGCTGGGCGCGCTCGCGTTCGTCCCGGGTCATGCCGAGGCCCGCGTCGTCCACGGTGACGCACACACCGTGGTGCACATGCTGCAGACCGACCACGACGTCGGTGTCCGGAGCGGAGTGCCGGAGAGCGTTGTCGAGCAGCTCGGCGACGATGATGGCGACCGGTTCGACGGCGTGCGAGACCAGGGCGGTGCCGGGCTCGAGGTGGTTGTGGACCTGGACCCGGTGATAGCCGGCGAGCCGGGCCTGGCCGCCGGTCACCGCGTCCACCAGGTGGGACTCCTCGCGGGCCAGCCCGACCCAGGCCCCACACACCACGGCGGTGACCTGCGCGCGCCGCAGCGACTGCTCGTTCTCGTGGTCGAGCCGGAACAGGGTCTGTGCCAACTCCGGTTCGTCATAGCGCTGTTGCAGTCCGCGCAAGGCGTCCTGCAGCCGGTACAGGGCCGCCTGGATCTCCCGGACGGCTCCGCGCATCCCGGCCTGCGCCGCGGCGTCGACGGATGTGCGCTGGGCGGCTGTCTCGGCCTGCAGCGCCAGCACCACGTTCTCCAGGGCGATGCCCAGCGGGGTGCCGGCGGTGAGCGGTTGGAGAGGGCCGGGATCGGCGACGTGCGGATGGGCGACCCGGCGGGCGGCGGCGGGCACGCGCCGGGTCGCCAGGTGCTCCACCTCCGCCGTGAACGCCTTGAGAGAGCCGTCGAGTCGGGTGCGCAGCGCGGCGATCTCCGCCCGCTGCCGGGCCTGGTTCCGTCGCGCGCGCAGCAGCCCGCCGGCCAGGGCGAGCGCGGACAGCGTGCCGGCGGTCAGGCCGCCGGTCACCAGGTCCGGCAATTCGATCATCGATTCGGTCCAGAGGGGTCGGGCGTCGTCGGTTGCGGGGCGGGCGCGCGTTCGGTGCTCGAACGTGCACTCGCAGCACAGTACACACCGTCCTTGATCGATCCTGCACCGTCGAGCGAGACTTCGCACCCAAAGCGCCCGGCTTCTGTTCGCTTCTGCGTCGACTGTCGGAATTGCCGTACGCAGTAATGGAGTTGGCCCTCGTTCCGCGGTCGTCCGGCGGTCGTGCAGTGGTGCAGCGGTACCGTGGTGCTGCCGCGGGACGGGTGCGGGGCCGGATGCGGGCGGGATTTCGTGCGGACCGTCGAGCGCGGCTGCGCTCACCCGCTCCGGTGAGCGCACCAGGCGCACGACACTCGGAGGCCGGCCCCCGATCAGCCGCGTCGACAACGCCGCGGGTCGATACGGCTAGGGCCCGCACACCGGTCTCAGCACGGCCAGTGTGCCGTTGGCCTGACGCAGCGCCAGTTCCAGGGTGGCCGGCGCGTGCAGCGCACCGCTCCCGTCCGGCGGGACCAACCACTCCAGGAACCGGGCGGCCCGGTACGGCGGGGGCACCGCGACCCAGGAGCCCCGGCCGGCGTGCCGCAGTCCGGCCCCGATCCAGCGGCTGCCGGGGTCGGGGGGCAGGAAGAAGCCGACGCGGTGGGCTGCGGTGTCCACGAGCGTGGGCCCCGGTGTGGGTCGCGAGGCCTGCCACAGCAGGTCCAGGGTGAGCAGCCCCAGCCGGTCGGGGACGCTCAGCACGTCCCAGTATCGGCCCGCTTCGAGCAGCGTGATGCCGTCGCCCTGGTCCCATTCCCGCTTGCACGACCGCGGATCCGTCGCGGCGGCGGCGAGCCACTCCACGCCGCGCATCCACATCGCATCGATCATGTCGGCATCGCATCGCTCATGTCGGCTCCGTGTGACTCCACCGGCGACCGCATGCCGCCCGGCATATGCATGCTTGTAGATATTTCTACGTGGCGGAAGGGGTGGCGGACCGTGGCGTTTCGGTGTGTTTCGTTCGAGCTCCGCGCCGCTGTTCGGTTCGGGGCTCCGGGCTGTCAGGTCCGTCCGGCGCCGCCCTGCGGCACGGGCAGCCCCGCTCGGCCGTGGGGCACCGGCAGCGGCTGCTCGGACTGGCGCAGCTCGGCCAGCAACTCGTTCTGCCCGGCGAGGAGTTCGGTGAGGATGCGGCGTGCGGCCCGCAGCAGTTCGGCCACGTCGCCGCCCGCCAGCGCGTAGCTGACCGTCGAGCCCTCCCGGATCGACACGACGATCCCCGACCGGCGCAGAACCGCCAGTTGCTGGGAGAGGCTGGAGGGCTCGATCTCGATCTCGGCGAGCAGGTCCCGCACGGCGACGGGTCCGTTCTGCAGCAGTTCGAGGACCCTGATCCGCACGGGGTGTCCGAGCATGCGGAAGAACTCGGCCTTCGCCTGGTAGAGGGGAACCTGCATGGTCGCTCGCTCCCTGCCGTGTTCGGTGGGGTGGATCTCGAGGGCGCGGCGGCCGCCCGGCTGTCCGTGCGCCGCCGCGCGCGACGTGCCGCGCCTCGATCCTGGTGGTTGCGGGCTCCGCACACCCGTGTGATGCGCTGATCTGGATGTGTCGAGATGAAGACATCTTCAATTCGAGGGTGTGCGAAGCCGCGGCCGTCCGCCCGTGAGGTCCGGGTGTCCGGCCGACTAGACCTCGAGCTCGGCCTCGATCCGCTTGAGCTGGTGGCGGGCCATCGCCAGGTTGGACCGTTCGCGGTCCAGCACCAGGTACATGAACAAGCCACTGCCGCCACGGCCCTTGAGCAGCCGGATGAGGTGGTACTGGTTCGCAAGGGTGATCAGGACGTCCTCGATCTCGCCCTTGAGCCCCAGGTGATCCATGGTGCGCACCTTGGCGCGGATCACGTCGGTGTTCCCGGCCGCGGCGACGGTCAGGTCGAGATCCTTGCCTCCGCCGAGCGTGCCGAGTGCCATGCCGCTGGTGTAGTCCACGACGGCGACCCCCAATGCCCCCTCGATCGCCGTCATCGTCTCCTTCATCGAGATCTCCACGTTCGCCATGGCGCTTCTCCTGCCGGTTGCGCGGGTCCGGACTCCTCCGGCTCCCCTGGTGCACCGACCGTACGAAGGTCGTCCTCCTACCGGGTGACATGCTCCGGGACTGGCTCAAGTGGCTTCGCAACGCGAAGGTCTCTGTACGCAATTGACTGCGAGAGCAAGGCAATTGAACGGTTGCGCGGTGAGCGGTGGGAACGTGTTCTCGACGCCGGTCGAAGGCCGATCGAAGGCCGATCGAAGGCCGAACGAAGATCGATCGCGGCGGCGGCCGGGGCTCGGTGCCCGGACTGCTCCGCCCGGAGGGTGGCGCGCTCGCCCGCCCGGGTGCAGGATGTACCTCCATTGACAGGAATCCTGTCGATCGGATGATGCCGATCGCCGATTCCGCACCGCGAGAACGGGACCGACCATGCCGCTCAGCCCCCGCATCCAGGCCAGGGCCGTCCAACTGCTGCTCGGCGGGGTGATGTCCCGCGTGCACAAGGATCTGCGCTTCTCCGACGTGCCCGGGAGCACGCAGACGCTCCGGGTGGAGACCGGCGCCGGGCCGGTGGACTGCACCGTCTACCGGCCACCGGTCGTCGCCGGCCCGCCGGCCCCGGTGTACGTCAACTTCCACGGCGGCGGCTTCGTCGTGGCGCGGGCGGAGCAGGACGACCATCTGTGCCGCTGCATAGCCGCCACGGCCGGCTGCGTCGTGATCAACGTGGACTACGCCGTCGCCCCGCAGCGGCCGTACCCCGCCGCCGTCATCCAGGCCTACGACGTGACCGCGTGGGTCGCCGAGAACGGCGAGGCGCACGGCTGGGACGGGTCCCGGCTGGCCGTCGGAGGCCACAGCGCGGGCGCCAACCTGACCGCCGCGGTGTGCCGCACGGCCCGGGACCGCGGCGCCTTCTCACCGCGCCTGCAGATCATCGACTCCGCGCCGCTCGACATGGTGACCGACCCGGCGGCCAAGACGGCCCGCACGGACAAGCCGCTGCTCACGCCGTGGCTCATGCGCGCTTTCACCGGCGCCTATGTGCCCGATCCGGCCGATCGCGCCGACCCGCTCGTCTCGCCGGGCCTGGCCGACGACCTCGCCGGGCTGCCGCCCGCCCTGGTCGTCGTCGCGGAGAACGACCGCCTCCGCGACGAGGGCGACGCCTACGCCAAGGCTCTGGAGGCCGCGGGGGTGCCCGTCACCCACCGCGTGTTCGCGGACGTCGACCACTACTTCACCCACACGGGCCCCGTGCCGGCGGCGAAGGAGGCCATCGCGCTGATGGCCGCCACGCTGCGCTCGGCGCTGGCCGCCGGTTGACGCGACCGCGGCTCGTCCGGCCGCCGATGAACGCCGGCCGGTCAGCGGGCGGGGCTTCGCCGGGTGGACGGGGCCGCGGTGGAGGCGCGGACGACCAGGTCGACCGGCGGGTCGCTCGCCGGCAGGGGCGGAGCGTCAGGGTTCTCGATGACGTGCACGAGACGCTTGAGGCCCTCCTGCGCCACGGCGTCGAACCGCTGCGGCACCGTGGTGAGGGGAGGCGTCACGAACCCGGCGACCGGGATGTCGTCGAAGCCGACGACGCTGATGTCCTGGGGCACCCGGAGGCCCGCCTCCGTCAGCGCGCGGATCAGGCCGATCGCCATGTCGTCGTTGGCGGCGAACACCGCGGTGACGTCACGGTCCGCGGCGAGCGCACGACCCGCCGCGTACCCGGACGCGGCGGACCAGTCGCCCTCGACCACCGGCGGCACGGTTCTGCCGTGCGCCGTCAGTGCCGTCCGCCAGCCCTCCAGCCGGTCCCGCGCCGCGTACCAGCGTTGCGGCCCTGCGAGATGATGGACCGTCGCATGCCCCAGTGCCAGCAGGTGCTCGGTGGCGACCCGGGCCATCCGGTCGGCGTGGTGGCCCGCGGTCAGCACCCTGGGGGCGACGACGGGCGACGGTGCGCTGAGCACCAGCACGGGCACGTCGACGCGGAGGCGGTCGTCGCCGTCGGCCTCCTTGCGGCGCCGCTCGTCCCCCGCGCTCGGCTGCTCCTTCCGGTCCCGCGTGTCCCCGCCGCCCCGCTCGTCGATCGGTTCGGAGATGACGATGCCGTCCACACCCTGGTCGAGGAGCGAGCCGACCGCCCCTGCGACGCCCGCGGGATCGCCTTCCACCGTGTTGACCACACGGAGCGCGTATCCGGTGTCCCTGACGGCCCGCTCGACGCCCATGAGCAGGGAGGCGGGACCGTAGAGGGCGGTGCCCAGCGTCACCACGCCGATGGCCCGGGTCCGTCCGGAGGCCAGCGCCCGGGCGGCGTTGTTGCGCCGGTAGCCGAGCTCTTCGGCGGCTTGGAGGACGCGTCGGCGAACCTCCGCGGAGACGTACTGCTCGTCGTTGAAAACCCGTGACACCGTCTTCTGGGAGACGCCGGCGAGGCGGGCCACGTCGACGCTCCGCGGCGTCGCGGAGGCTGCGCCTCGTCCCGTCGCCCGCTGCATGGTGTCCCCCTGTGGCCTTGGATGCGAACCGATGATGCCAGACCCGGGGCGCCGGCCGGCAGCGAGGCCCACCAGGTGCGCGCCGGGGGCCGCGCGTGCACGGGGCGAGCCTGGGTTCTACGGCAGCCACTTCTCCAGGGCGGCGATGAGACGGTCGAGCGCGGGCTCGTCGGCGGAGCGGTCCGTCATGATCGTGCGGCCCTCGAACTGGAGGGCGTACTGGAACCTGTCCGCGGAGCCCAGGTCCGTCGTGAACGCGGGGACGTCGTCGAGCGCGGGGTCGCCGAGCAGCGTGCGCAGCTGCGTGAACTGCGCCGCGGTGGTGCGGTGCACCGCGGGCCGGCCCTTGTCGGTGGTACGGACGGTTCCGTCGCCCCGGACGGTGACCTCCTGGTTCACCCCGGCGAAACCACCGCTGACGGTCATGACCACCAGTTTCTGGTCCGGTCCGGTGACGGGCACCGGCGAGGGACGCGCAGACGCGGCGGCAGTCGCGGAAGGGGAGGGGGAGGCCGACGGGGCAGAAGCGGACGGGGAGGGCGTGGGCGGGGCGGACGACGAGGCGGGGGCGGCGGTCGCCGTGACGGACGCCGTGTGCGCCGGCTCCGCGTTGCGCCCGTCGTCCCCCGGCGAGCAGCCGACCAGGACCAGCACACCGGCCGCGCACATCATCGCCGCGCTCCGAGCGAGCACCCTGCACCCCCGTGTCTCGACAGTCGGACAGTCGTCGTAACAGAGTGCCCGGAGGGCGTCGAACGTAACCGGGGCGCCCCGTACGGGGACTTCACGCGCGCAGGAGCCGGGAGCGCGGGGACGGACGAGGCGCGGCCCGGCTTCGGTCCCGGTCCCGGCTTCGGTCCCGGCCCCGGGTCGGTCCCGCCCGGCTTGCGGCGGGGTCGGGGAAGCGGGCAGTGTCATGTGTCGTGCCCACCTTGTTGATCGTCCATCACACCCCCTCGCCCCACTGCCAGGCGCTGTTCGAGGCAGTGGTCGCGGGGGCGACGGCGCCCGAGATCGAGGGCGTCCGCGTCGAACGGCGGGCGGCCCTCGCCGCGACCGCCTCCGACGTCCTGGCCGCCGACGCCTTCCTGCTGGGCACCCCGGCCAACCTCGGCTACATGTCGGGGGCGCTCAAGCACTTCTTCGACCAGATCTACTACCCGTGCCTCGACGCCACCCGGGGCCGTCCGTTCGGCTACTACGTGCACGGCGGCAACGACGTGACCGGCGCGGTGCGCGGGATCGAGGCCATCACCACGGGGCTCGGCTGGCGTCGGGCGGCCGATCCGGTCACCGTCACCGGCGAACCGGACAAGGCGGAGGCGGCGGCCTGCTGGGAACTGGGCGCGACGGTGGCGGCCGGCCTGATGGCCTGACCGGCCGCACCGGCGTCGTGCGTCAGTGACCGCCCTGCCCGGGCAGGCAGGTCCCATCGAGCGTGCGGCCCACGACCTCGGCGGAGGCGTGACCGCTGCCGTCCACGGTCCCGTTGACGCACACCCGGCCCTCGCCGCCGCCCACGAGCACGTCGTGCAACGACTTCAGGACCACGCCCTGGATCTCGATCTCGTCCGGCTCCAGGCCGAGCGCCGTGGCGGCGGCGGTCCGCAGAGCGTCCGCGGTGGTGCCGGCGGCCGCGAGCCTCTGCGGGACCGCGGCGAGAGCCTTCGCCCGGGGCCGGGCCTCCCGCTCCTGCTCGGCGGTGATCGGCTGCTGCCGACGGTAGGCGTGGTTCTCCGCGACCCGCTGGTCCCAGTCGGCGGAGATGCACGGCGACGGAGCGGCCCGCGTGTCCTCCGGCGGCGGACAGAAACCCTTCGGCGAGCGTGAGGCCGAGGCCGCAGCCGAGGGCGAACCGGCCGCCCGGGGGTCGGCCGAGGGATCAGCGCACGCGGCCGTGAGGAAGGGCAGAGCGAGGAGAAACGCAGCGCCGACGCGGCGCCGTGTCCGTATCCGTGTCATCCACGGATGATGGCAGGCGCCCACGACACGGTCGGGCGGCAGGGCCGTCGGGGTGAGCGCGGGGTCAGTTCCACAGGGGGTAGGTGACGACGCGTCCGAACTGCTGCGGCCGGTCGCCCGGGTAGGTCAGTGTGATCCGGCTGTAGTGCTGAACCCGGGGGTTCTTCTTCCACTGCTGCGGCCGGTCCAGCTTCACCACGACGGCGTACCGGTGGAAGGCGCCCGCCGCACAGTACGGGTCGCAGTCGTTGACGAGGTTGACCCCGGTGGCCCGCGCCGAGTCCGCGCCCCAGCTCTTCCAGTGCAGCGAGACCAGTCGGCTGTTGCCGTCGCCGCACGCCAGGAGGAAGCTGCCGGGCCGTACCCGGGCGTGCCAGAAGCAGTCGACCAGGACCGGTGCAGTGGCCTGGCGGACCGCGGCCGCACGGGCCGCGGGCGGCGAGGCGGCAGGCGTCGCCGCCGCCGACCCGACGGCCGCCGTGAGGCCCAGCGCCGCACAGAGCGTGACCGTTGTTCTCGTCGTGTGTCGCATCGTGGCTCCCAGCCGCCCGAACCGGGGCCCGGCTGTGTGCCTGGCCCCGGCGAGGTGCGCTGTCGACGCTACGACGGGAAGCGGAGGAGGGCCACTCGAACGGGTCAGCGGTCGTGCGGGCGCACCCGGATGCGTCCGGGCGAGCCCACCCCCTGCGACCCCATCCGCCGCCGACTGTGTCGACACCTGAACTCGCGGGTGCGGCCCGCCGTGCCGCGACACGCCGTCACGCTGCCCGCTTTCATCCGTTCGGGGGCGGGTCGCCCGCACCGACGGCTGAAAACGTGCGCCGAGCAGGCTGAATCCCCAGCCGCTCATGGTCATTTCAAGCCGTTGTCTTGGCATTCCCATGACAAAACTGTGCACTCAGTGCCACGCTGCTGCCGAAGTTCACCATTCCTTCACGTCCGCATCATGCGGAGCACCTGTCACCCACCCCCCACCTCCTTCCACCCCCCAACCGTGCAGCGCTCCGGACCGGCCCCCTCCCGCCGGTCCGCCCCACCTCGGCCACCGTCAGCGGCCGACAGTCGCACTGAAGGAGAACCCGTTGCCCCGGCGACACCTCCCCATCCTCGGGCGCAGACGCGCCACCGCCCTCGCCCTCTCCGCCGCCGCCACCCTGCTGACCTTCGGGGTCCAGACGGGCACCGGCGTCGCCGCGCCCGCAGGACCCGGCGCGGCCGGCATCACCGCGACGCCCCGCGCGGGCGCCGCGGCGACGCCCCTGTCACCGGCCCGCCGAGCCTCGCTGATCAAGACCGCCCAGGCCGCGGCCGGCGCCGAGGCCCGACGGCTCGCCCTCGGGGCCCAGGAGAAGCTCCTCGTCAAGGACGTCGTCCGAGACGCCGACGGCACCACCCACACCCGCTACGAGCGCACCTACGCCGGACTTCCCGTCCTCGGGGGCGACCTGGTCGTGCACCTCGGGAGCGGCCGGACCACCGTGACCAGGGCGAGCGGAGCGACGCTCACGCTGCCCTCTCTCACTCCGAAGCTCGCGGCCGCCCAAGCCGCCGGCAAGGCCCTGGCGGCCGCGAGGAGCGCCGAGGTCAAGGGCGCCGGGACGGAAGGCGCCCCACGCCTGGTCGTGTGGGCCGGCGCCGCGAAGCCCGTCCTCGCCTGGGAGACGGTCGTCGAAGGCGTGCAGCAGGACGGCACCCCCAGCGAACTCCAGGTCGTGACCGACGCCACCACGGGCAAGCAGATCCTCGCCGCCGAGAAGGTCCACACCGGCACCGGCACCGGGCAGTTCAGCGGCACGGTCCCGCTCGGCACCACGCTGTCGGGATCGACGTACCAGCTCGTCGACGGCGGACGCGCGGGACACAAGACGTACGACCTGAACCAGGGCACGTCCGGCACCGGAACGCTCTTCACGGACGACAACGATGTCTGGGGCAACGGTCTGCCGTCCAACCGGCAGACCGCAGGCGTCGACGTGGCCTTCGGCGCCGCCGCGACCTGGGACTACTACAAGGACGTGTTCGGCCGCAACGGCATCCGCAACGACGGCGTCGCCGCCTACAGCCGCGCCCACTACGGCAGCAACTACGTCAACGCCTTCTGGCAGGACAGCTGCTTCTGCATGACCTACGGCGACGGGTCGGGCAACACGCACCCGCTGACCGCCCTCGACGTGGCCGCCCACGAGATGAGCCACGGCGTCACCGCCGCCACCGCCAACCTCACCTACTCGGGCGAGTCCGGCGGTCTCAACGAGGCGACCTCCGACATCTTCGCCGCGGCGGTCGAGTTCCACGCCGGCCTCGCCGCCGACCCCGGCGACTACTTCGTCGGCGAGAAGATCGACATCAACGGCGACGGCACGCCGCTGCGGTACATGGACAAACCCTCCAAGGACGGCTCCTCCCACGACAGCTGGAGCTCCGCCCTCGGCGGCGTCGACGTCCACTACTCCTCGGGCCCCGCGAACCACTTCTTCTACCTGCTCTCCGAGGGCAGCGGCGCGAAGACCGTCAACGGCGTCGCCTATGACAGCCCCACCTACGACGGGCGGCCGGTGGCCGGCATCGGCATCGACAACGCCGCCGCCGTCTGGTACCGGGCGCTGACGACGTACATGACCTCGTCGACGAACTACGCCGGCGCCCGTACCGCCACCCTCCAGGCCGCGAGCGACCTGTTCGGCGCCTACAGCCCGGCCTACCTCGCCGTGGCCGACTCCTGGGCCGCCATCAACGTCGGCAGCCGGATAGCCCTCGGCGTCAACGTCGCCCCGATCGCCGACCAGACGAGCGGCGTCGGCCAGGCGGTCAGCCTCCAGGTGGACGCCTACACGACCAACTCCGGTGCAGGTCTCACCTACGAGGCGACCGGCCTGCCCGACGGCCTGAGCATCAGCCCCAGCGGCCTCGTCACCGGAACGCCCACCGCCCTGGGCAGCAGCGACGTGACCGTGAAGGTCACCGACGGCACCGGCGCCTCCGTCTCGGAGGACTTCACCTGGCGGATCGCGTACATCTACGCCAACGCCAACCGGGTGGACATCCCCGACAACGGCGCCGCCGTGGAGTCCCCGGTCACCATCACGGGCCGCGACGGCAACGCCTCCGCCACCACCTCGGTCTACGTCAACATCGTCCACACGTACCGCGGTGACCTGACCGTCGACCTCGTCGGCCCCGACGGCACCGTCTACTCTCTGCTCAACCGCAGCGGCGGCTCCGCCGACAACGTCGACCAGACCTTCACCGTCGACGCCTCCGGCCAGCCCCTGAACGGAACCTGGAAGCTGCGCGTCCAGGACCGTGCGTCGATCGACGTCGGATACGTCCAGCGCTGGCAGCTCACCCCCTGACACCGACCGACCGCCCCACACCCCGCCCGGGTCTTCCGAGACCCGGGCGGCGGTGCGTCCGGGTCATGTCGTCGGGGACGCATGGGCGTTGACCCCGAAGGCGCGGGCCCCGGCGACACCTGATCGTGGAGGAGACCCGGTCCTGCGGAGCCGCCGGAGGACCTGACCGAGCAGAACCCCGTCCGCTTCCTCAGTGTCCCCAGGAGGTGCAGCCCGACGGGCCGTCGACGAGCTCGAAGCAGACCCGCGCCTCGGACGCCCGGTCGATGCCGGTCATCAGGGTGTACTGGTAGTGGCCCGGCACGGCGATCTGCCGCGACTGACGCCGCCCGTCGGCGGTGACGACCGCGATCCGGTCTCCGTCGCGCGGACCCACGATGCGGCCCCAGGCCGCCCGGCAGGCCGGACTGACGCGCAACTCGACCGTACGCCCGGCGACTTCCCGCTGCGCCCGGGTTCCCGCGTCGGTCCAGCAGTCGGTGTCCTGCTGTTCGGGGTCCCGATTCGTGCACGCCTCGCCGCTGCACGGCCCGGTGCCGGTCGCCTGCGCCTCGCTGCTGTGCCCGACGCCGTACGTCCAGGCCGTCCACGCCCCCACGCCCAGCGCGCCGGCCAGCGCGGCCACCGCCGCGGCGAGCACGGCGGCCCTTCTGCGCAGGGCCGGCTCGAAGGGCCCGCCGGGCCGGCGAGACGCCTCCCCCTGCGCCGTGCCCGTGGTGTCCGCCGCCCCGGCGGCCGGGGTGCCGGCACCGCGCGCGTCGTGTGCGTCGCGTCCGCTCCAGGCGCGGTCGGCGAGCAGCCACAGCGCCAGCAGCCGAGCCGGATCGGCGCCGCTCAGCTTCGCCAGCGCCTCCACCGCGTCCCGGGGCGGCAGGGTCTTGCCGTTGAGATAGCGCTCCCAGGACGATTTGCTGTAGGCCGTCCTCGCCGCGAGCGTGGCAAAGCTCAGCCCGGTGCTCTCCTTGGCCTCCCGCAGCCGTTCGACGAGGTGGCGGACCTCGGGCGCGGCCGCGCGTGACGAGCCGTCCGGACGTGGCCGGGCGCCCTCACCCACCCGGCTTCCTGAGCTCGCGCCAGGTCATCGGACCCACGATCCCGTCGGCGTCGAGGCCGCGGGACCGCTGGAACCCCTGTACCGCCGCGCGGGTGTTGGGCCCGAACGACCCGTCGATCCCCTTCGGGTCGAAGCCGTGCCGCCGGACCAGGCACTGCACCTCGGCGACCGCCTCGACCGTGGCGCCGACGCCGTACTGGTCGGTGAGCGTGGTGCTGTGGCCGGCGTAGAGACGGCCGTCGAGCACCGTGAAGTGACAGGGGAAGGTCTTGGCGGAGTACGAGGAGATCGGCACGTGCGTGATCGCGGCCTTCGTCTCCCGTGACTCCGGCTGAGCCGACGACGTCCAGGACCAGGCGGCGGACAGGGCCCCCGCTGCCACGACGACGACGGCCGCCACCATCGGTCTGCGTCCACGCAGACCACCGCGTGGACGCAACGGCCGTGGCACGAAGGCCGTTTCCTCCGATGCCGATGCCGATGCCGATGCCGATGCCGATGCCGATGCCGACTGGGGCTGTGTCTGTGTCTGCGGAGCGGGCGGCCCGGCGGGCGCGGATGCGGCCACCTCCCACAGCGCCGTCAGGCCGATCAGGTCGCCGCCGCAGACCTGGGCCATCATCTCGACGGCATGCAGGGGCGGGGTCGCCTTCCCGTTGAGATAGCGCTCCCAGGACGACCTGCTGTACGACGTCCTGCTCGCCAGCGCGGCCAGGCTCAGCCCGCTGTGGTCCTTCACCTGGCGTAACTGCACGACGAGTCGCCGGACCTGCGGGTCCAGCGCCTCGGGCAGCGCCTTCCATCGGGACATACCCCACCCTTTTTCGCGTACGCCGTCCTGTGCGGTTGCCGGAGTGGCTCCAGCGTACGGAGAGACGAGCGGACCCTCCGCACGGGTTGCCCCTTTCACATCCACGACTCCTTCACGTCGCGGACGTATGGGTCGTCCCGGGCGGGTCGGCGTCGAGATCTGCCCGCCGCGTCCCGACAGACGCTGGAACGCGCCCTGTTGAGCCCGCGCGAGCGCTGTCTCACCGGCGCCTGGGCGGCGGGACGACGCCGCCCGCGACGTGGGCCAGCGGCGTGCCGCGAGCCCATAACAGCAGACGGGGGCCGTCGATGAGACAGGTGCGTCCCTCGCGTGAGGCCCACACCTCGTCCCGGTGGGTGAAGGCCCCCCGGTGCACCACGAGCCGCAGCGGGGGACCGGACGGACCGCGCCGGCGCAGCCGTGCGCGGCAGGCGCAGGCCGACTCCTCGTCGGGCAACGGCTCGGCGACGGGACGGAACGCCACGTCGAGCAGCCGCCCCCGGCCGTCGCGGGCGGCGAGATGAGGCGTGTCATGGCGGGGCGGCGGCAGCACCCGCCAGCCGTCGCGGCGCAGCATCCGGGCCACGGCCAGCACCAGCGCCGGCATGTCCAGCTCGGCCAGTTCCTGAGCGGTGTAGTAACCGCTCCGCCGACGGGCGGGCCGGCGGGAGCGGCGTTGTGCGACGACGGCCGCCGCCGCGAGCGGCAGGAGCACCGGTGTGCAGGCCGCCCAGCCGACAGCGCGGGAGAGCAGCGCGAGTCCGGTGAGGCAGGCGCAGGGGACGGCGACCACGACGGCGAGAACGGGCAGTACCTCGCGCAGCCGAGGTCCGTAGCGTCCCTGCGCACGGAGTTCGCGCACCGTCCGGCTGCGCCGGGCACGCGAGGACTCGCCGGCCCGGGCTCGCTCACGCCTGTGTGCCATCAGGGTCGGCCCCCCACCCCCGCACGGCTCTGTGTAGATGCTGCATACCCGTCTCGTCGGCAATTGCGCCTGTACGCCGCTTTTCCGCCAGCGCCTTGGCCGAAGCGCGTCGGGCGGCGGGGCCGTGGTCGGCCGCCCGGTTGCGCCGCGCCCGTGCGGTGGGGCGTTGTCAGTGGCGGATGCCAGGCTGTCGGTCATGGACGAGGCTGAGTTCTTGCGGGGCCGGGTGTACGGCGCCGACCACGACGACGCGGGCCCCCGCCCGGGCCGCGCCTACGCGCAGCTGGTGGGCGGCCCTCTGGACGGGCTGCTGCTGGACGTCACGGACCGGGCCGACCATGACCTGCGCGAGGTGGCGCTCACCACGGAGATCGGGCGCTACGGGCCCGGCGGCCGTGCCCTGTACGGGCGACGCGCCGCCGACGGCCGCCGTTTCGACTGGCGGGGCGACGCCCCGGCCGTCGACTGAGCGGAGCGCCGACGGGGTCCCGGCGGTCGATCCCTCGCCGCGCCGACGGGATCCGGGCGGTCGGTCCTCGTCGTCCTCGCGGCCCGGACAAGAGGAACGATGGCTTCCGTCGCGGGAGGGTGATCAAATGTGCGAATGTCCACAGGTTCCACTTCCGCCCCTCACGTCACCGCCGCACCGCCGGCGGTCCGTCATGGTTGGCACAAGCTCTTCATCGCCCTCATCGTCCTGGGGCGCGTCGCCCGTGTCCCGACCGCGATGGCGGCGACGACCGGGGAGACCCCGTCGGGCTGGTGGCTCGTGGTCTGGGAGGTGCTGGCGCTCGGTCTGGCCGCCTATGCCGTCAGCGAGTGGGAGATCCTCAAGTCCACCGCCTGGCGGATGCGCGTGTCGCAGTGGATCTGGATGGTCCTGTTCCATATCGGCCTCACGGGCTTCCTGAGCTCCCTCTTCATCCAGTGGTGGTTCTGAGGCAGGCTCCGGGGGTTCCGTCCGCAGTCGGCTGACGGGTTCTTTGTTCGATCGTACGAACATGGCTTCGATGGGGTTACTTCTGTGACCTGTGCTTGATAGGAAACTTTCCTGTCAGTTGCACGGCCGAGTCACCCCACCCCCACTCCTCACCTGGAGCCACTGTGGTGCACCCATCGCGGCCTCTCGACGGCCTCGCCCCCACCTCCCGCCGCTTCTTCCTCGCGCTCGCCGGAGCGATGGCGGTCGCCCCCCTCCTCGACGCCCGAGGCGCGGCGGCGGCCCCCGCGGCCCGGGGCCTCGACGACCCGGCGAAGAAGGAGATCGCCATGAAGCTGGTGTCGAGCGCGGAGAACTCCTCGCTCGACTGGAAGGCCCAGTACAGGTACATCGAGGACATCGGCGACGGCCGCGGCTACACCGCCGGCATCATCGGGTTCTGCTCCGGCACCGGCGACATGCTCGACCTCGTGGAGCTCTACGCCGACCGCAGGCCCGGCAACGTCCTCGCGAAGTACCTGCCGGCCCTGCGCGCCGTGGACGGCACCGACTCGCACGCGGGGCTCGACCCGAACTACCCGAAGGACTGGCGCAAGGCCGCACAGGACGCCGCGTTCCAACAGGCCCAGAACGACGAACGCGACCGGGTCTACTTCGACCCGGCCGTCCGCCAGGGCAAGACGGACGGTCTGCGCGCCCTCGGCCAGTTCGCCTACTACGACGCCATCGTCATGCACGGCGACGGCGGCGATCCGACCGGCTTCCGCAACATCCGCAAGCGTGCGCTGAGCAAGGCGAAGCCGCCGGCCCAGGGCGGCGACGAGACGGCGTACCTCAACGCCTTCCTCGACGCCCGTGTCTGGGCGATGAAACAGGAGGAGGCGCACAGCGACACCAGCCGCGTCGACACCGCCCAGCGCGTCTTCCTCCGCAAGGGCAACCTCGACCTCGAGCCGCCCCTGGACTGGAAGGTGTACGGCGACAGTTACCACCTCGGCTGACCCGGACCGGGTCACCGCGACCCGTCGGTGACGCCGACGGGGCGCCGCGTCACGGCCGGGACGCCGGCCGGTCCCCGGCCGTGACGCAGGGTGCGCCGGCGGGTGGTCCGCCGGTCGCCGCCCGGACGGTCCTCAGTCGGGCACCGGCCACACGTCCACCACGCGGAACCCCGTGCGGCCCAGGGCCAGGACCCCGTCGGTGAGCGGGGTGCAGCGCACGCCGCCCTTGCCGCGCAGCGCACGCTGGGCGCCGGGGCCGACGGTGACGTCCATCCACGCGCAGGGCCGCGCCGGCCGGTTCACGGCGAAGGCGAGGGGTCCGGTCGTCCCGTCCAGCACGATCGTGGAACCGACGCACGAGTCGACGTCCACGCCCCGCAGCAGGATGTTGCGGCGGGTGTGCAGCAGACCGACGGCCGGGGCGATGTGCCGGGGGAGGTTCTCGTCGGACATGACGGTCACCGACGCGTCCCTGTGGGCCTGGCGGCCGAAGTAGCGGTCACCGACCAGGCCGAGGCCGCGGCGCACCTCGACCTGGGGCACCCGCTCGTCGACCGGGCCCTTCGAAGGCCCGTCGGCCGGTCGCCCCGCCAGCCGGTGCGACCCGGACACCAGCAGTTCCACCACCTCGACCTGCACCACCTCGACCTCCGTCATGGGCCCAGCCTAGGCCCGGCGCCGCCGAGGGCCGCGGCGGTCGGACGCGGTGGGGACGGCGACGGCCGGTGCGTGCGTGAGGGTGCGCACCGGCCGCAGCCGTGCCGAGCGCGGGGTCAGGGGAGCAGTGGGAGCGTGGCGCAGTCGGACCTGGCGGGCTTGCCGTCGAGCCGGTCCGTCAGCCAGGAGATCGCCTCGCCCTGGTCGACGAGCAACGGCGTGAAGTGATTGATCAGCGCGCGGCCGAGACCGGGCAGGACCACCGGCTTGTAGGTGACGGAGGCGCCCTTGGCGCACCAGGCGACGGCGAGGGCGCGTGCCTGCGCGTGCGGCACCAGATCGTCGGCGGTGCCGGTCGCCACCCGCACCGGGGACGCCGGTGCGCGGGCGCCGATGCGCTGGTCGGCCAGGAACGCCCTGAGCCTCGGCTCCGACTCGACGACGGCGCTGAGGGAACGCCCGTCAGTGGTCCAGGCGTTGGTGCGCGCCGAGTTGTAGGCGAGGAGGGCGTCGCCGACGCACATCGTCGACAGGTCCTTCAGTGCGGCCCGGCCCGCGTCGTTCAGGTGCGCCCGGGCGATCGGCTCGAGCTCGGGGTCGGACTGCAGGAAGCCGTTGACCGACCAGCCAAGCGCGCCGGCCAGGTCACTGCCGTCGATGGCCTTGGTGACGGCGACGAGATCGGCGGGGGGCGCGCCGCTGTAGGTCCCGGCGAGGGTGACGTCCGGGGCGTAGGAGGGCTGGAGTTCGGCGGCGGCAGCCGTGGCCCCGCCGCCCTGGCTGTAGCCGTACAGCGCCACCCGGGAGCCGGCCGCCGGCGAGGCGCCGGGGAGCGCGCGGGCGGCGCGGACGGCGTCGAGGACGGCGTGCGCCTCGTCGACCCGGTTGACGTAGGTGTGCAGCCGGTCCGTGGCGCCGAGGCCGGTGTAGTCGGTGACGACGACGGCGATGCCGCGGGCGAGGAGGCGGTAGATCGCCAGGTTCTCGTAACCGACGGACAGCGTCTGCCCGTTGACCAGGAGCGGGCGTTCGAGACCGAGCGACGCCGCGCACTGGTCGCCCTGGCCCATGGTGCCGGGGGCCACCGCGACCAGCGGTCGTGGCCCCTCGCCTTTCCAGCGGGCGGACGGCTCGATGTAGGCGCCGGTGACCGCAGTGGGCCGGCCGGCGGAGTCGGTGGACTTGTACATGAGCCGGGTCGCGGTGCCCGGCAGCGGTCCGTCGATCCCCGGCAGGCTCAGCGCCAGGGGGAGCGGTTCGGAGCGGATCAGTGCGCCGTCGGCCGCGGGAAGCGCGGCGGGCGGGGTGTAGAAGGCGGGGATCGTGACGCCGCGGGAGACCACGGCCTCGGAGTCGGAAGCGGCGTCGGCCGGTGCTGCGGTGACGCCGAGGCAGGCGGCAGCGGTGACGGCCGCGGCCAGCAGGCGGGTGGGGGCGGGCATGGCGGACCTCCGGGAAGAGGGAGGCCGAGCCTTCGTCTGCGGCTCGGACGGAGGACGGCCCGGTGGGGTGCGGGCCGTGACGACCGAGCGGCCCGGAGCCGCGGTCGCCTCCGCTGCCCCGTTCCGCTCTTAGACGAACTGTCAGGACCGTAGCGAGGGCCTGGTTACCTCGGGTAGCGGTAGGTAGGTTACGGTTCAGTAATATGACTGCGCGGTAGCATGTCCGAACTCTTCGTCGCGCCGGTCAGGCTCATCCTTCAGGGCGTTCACAAGTGGCCTGTTGGCGACAATCTCTGACAAAACAAGATCGCGGGACGCCGCGTCGCTAGCGTCCCGAGCCATGAACACCGACCGTATGCGCGGCGCGCGACCCACCGTCCCCGCCCCGCAGGACGACACCGACGTCCCGCCCCCGCCGGGCACCCACCACTCCCCGACGCAGACGGTGACCGCCGGCGACAACGCCCGGATCACGCAGAAGAACACCCAGATGAAATTCTCCGTCCCGGTCGTCGGGCCCCTGCTCAGCCTGGCCTTCGCCCATCCCGTGATCGCCGGCCTCACAGCCGTGGCGGTCGTCGGCGGAGGCGGCGCGGCGGTCTCGGCCGCCCTGCCCGACTCGACGCCCTCGCCGTCGACCGCGGTGGTCCGCGGCTTCGTCATGAAGGCCGCGGACGGCCAGACGGCGCCCACGGGATACGACTTCACGCACTCCCCGCCCGCGGTCGCCGACGCCGGCACGGACGCCGTCTACGCGCAGGGCGGATACCTGCTGTCCACCGCCGGCAAACTGGCCGAGTGGGGATCGTCCGAGCCGCCCACGGCAAAGGGATGCCGCAAGGCCGTCACCGAGCACCCCGTGCGCCGGACCCCGGTCGGCGTCGCCTACGTGATGTGCTACCTCGACCGCAACGGAGACCCCGGCTACATCTCCGTCACCGCCCACGACAACGACTCCGTCACCGTGGACACGGCCCACCTGAAGTGACCCCAGCGCCGCCGAACGGCCCGTATGGGCGGTGTGGTTGACTACGCCCGTGTTGCACGAGTCGGTCTTCCGCACCACGGACCTGCCGGTGGACGCCCGGTTCGAGGCGTGGACGGAGCGCATGGGCCGCACCCACGCGCCCATGCAGCTCACCAGCGACCGCACGGCGGACTACCGGGGCCGCCAACGCGTCATCCCGCTGGGCGACGTGACCGTCTGGCCGGCAACCTTCGACCACCTGGTCTTCCGCCGCACCCCGAAACTCGTCCGCCAGTCGGATCCCGAGGTCTATCACCTCTCCCTCCTGCTGAAAGGCGAGGGCGCCGCCGACTGGGGGCGGCAGCAGGCGGCCTACCGCGTCAACGAGTTCCACACCAACTCCTCCTCCCGCAGCTACGACATCCACACCGGCCCCGAGCCGGTCACCATGGTCGGCGTCGAGATCCCGCAGTCGCTGGTGGCCTTGCCGGCGCATCGCGCCGACCAGGTCATCGGACGCCACGTATCGGGCCGCGAAGGCATCGGCGCACTGCTCGCGCAGTTCCTCCTGCACCTGGTGTCGGACACTTCCGCCTATCAGCCCTCGGACGCGCCCCGGTTGGGCACGGTCGCCGCCGACCTGGTCACGGCGGTCTTCGCGCACGCCGCGGACGCGGACCTCAGGCTGACGCCGGAAAGCCACGGCCGCACCCTCGCCCTCCAGATCAAGACGTTCATCAGCCGACGCCTCGGCGACCCGGACCTGACCCCCGAGGGCATCGCCGCGGCGCACCACATCTCCCGCAGCTACCTGTACCGCCTCTTCAAGGCCGAAGGCCTCACCGTCGCCTCCTACATCCGCGACCAGCGCCTCGAACACGCCCGCCGCGACCTCGCCGACCCCCGGCTGCGCTCCCTGCCCATCCACGCCGTCGCAGCCCGCTGGGGCTTCCTCCGCGCCGCCGAGTTCACCCGGGCGTTCCGCGGCGCCTACGGCGTCCCGCCCAGCGAACTGCGCGAACAGGCGTTCACCGAGACCTGACCCTCCGGGCCGCGGGGCCGGGTCCGCAAACCGTCAGCCGTGGACGCAGTGCCAAGCGGATGTGGACGCTCCGCCAACGACACACCGGGCGTTCCTCCTGCATCATGGTCACCCGCGGCACCGTCCGCGACCTGCGGAAGCCGTGCCAGGGTCACAGGGGAGTCCTGGCACGGCCCGAGTGGTGAGGGCCCTGCCACCGGCGTACGGTCGAACGGTGGACCCGGCGGTGGACGCATCCGTCCACCGACCTCTTCCTCAGGGCCCGCTTCCCGAGCGGACGAGGCGTCATGAGCAGCGTTCCCCAACCGACCTCAGCAGCCCGGACCGCCGCCCGCAAGGACGGTGGCGGCAATGCCATGGCGCTGCTGGTCATCGCCTCGTGTCAGCTGATGGTGGTCCTCGACATCACCATCGTGAACATCGCCCTGCCGGACATCCAGCGCTCCCTGGACTTCTCCACGACGAGCCTGGCCTGGGTGGTCAACGCCTACACGCTCACCTTCGGCGGACTGCTGCTGCTCGGCGGGCGCACCGGCGACATCCTCGGCCGGCGGCGCGTGTTCGTCTTCGGCGTGCTGCTCTTCGTGCTCGCCTCGCTGCTGGGCGGTCTCGCCCAGAACGAACCCCAACTCCTCGCCGCGCGCGCCCTGCAGGGCGTCGGCGGGGCCATCGCGTCCCCGACCGCGCTCAGCCTCGTCAGCACGACGTTCCGTGAAGGCCCGGAGCGCAACCGGGCGTTCGGCGTCTTCGCCGCGGTCTCGGCGGGCGGCGGCGCGATCGGACTGCTCGCCGGCGGCATGCTCGTCGAGTGGCTGAACTGGCGGTGGGTGCTCTTCGTCAACGTCCCCATCGGGCTGCTCATCGCACTGGCCACGCCCCGCTACATCAAGGAGTCCGAGCGCCATCCCGGCCGCTTCGACATCGCCGGGGCGCTGACGTCCACCGTGGGCATGGTCCTGCTGGTGTACGGGTTCATCAGGGCGGCCCAGGAAGGGTGGCGGGACACCGTCACGCTGATCTCGTTCGCCGCGGCCGTCGTCGTCCTCGCCGCGTTCGTCCTCATCGAGCGGCGCTCCCGGCAGCCCATCACGCCGCTGCACATGTTCGCCGACCGCAACCGGGCGGGCACGTACGGCATCATGCTGTGCCTCGCCGCCGCGATCTTCGGCATGTTCTTCTTCCTCACGCTCTTCGTGCAGAACGTGCTCGGCTTCAGCCCGCTCGCGGCCGGTTTCGCCTTCCTGCCGGTGAGCGCGGTCATCGCGGTCGGCGCCGGACTGGCCTCACGGTTCCTGCCGAAATACGGCCCCAAGCCGTTCATGGTGGTGGGCGCGGTCCTCGCCGCCGCAGGCCTGTCCTGGCTGACCCTGACGGACGTGCACTCCACGTACGCGGGCAGCGTCCTCGGCCCGATGCTCGTCTTCAGCCTCGGCATGGGCATGGAGTTCGTCTCCCTGACCCTCATGGCGCTCTCCAACGTCCCCCCGCAGGAGACCGGGGCGGCCTCAGGCCTGCTCAACGCCACCCAGCAGGTGGGCGGGTCGCTCGGCCTGTCCATCCTGGTCACCATGTACGGCACAGCCAGCCGGAACGAGGCCGACCAGCAGGTCTCCGACTTCCTCGCGCAGGCGACCCCCGCCGAACGCCTGCGTTTCCGGCAGACCGGAGTGCTCCCCGACCCCTGGGGGGACGAGGTGCTCACCGCGGGCGTCTCGGCGGCCTTCGTCATGGCGGCGATCTTCACGGTCCTCGCCGCTCTGATCGCGGTGCTGGTCATCCAGGTCCGTCCGTCGGACCTGGAACGCCTCAAGGGCGGCACGGTCCCGGGCGGAGTCTGAGGGTTCACGCCGAGGCCGCGGCGGACGTCCGGACGGAGTGGGAGGCGCCCACCAGGACGATCCGGCCGTCACGGAGCGCCATGGAACGCCGACCTGAGCGAGCGCGGCCCTCACCCGGCGTGAGCGGACGGGTTTGCCGTCGGAGTGAGGGGCAACGCGGTGTCCATGAGTGAACCCAACAAGAAGACGAGCACCCATACGAACCCCTCTACGAAGGCGGACGCGGGCGACGGGTCCGCGGCACGGCGGGCGACCGCGGCCAAGGCCCGCCACACCACCGCCAAGGCGACGGCTCCCGCCGCACGCGCCGCGCGTGACGCCGCGACGAAGACCGACGACGCCGCCGCGGCCGCGAAGACCGGTGTCCAGCGCACGGCCGAGGTGACGACCGGCGCGGTGCAGAGCGCGGCGCACAGCGCCGCACGGGGCGTCGAGGCGAGCCGACAGGCGATCGTCACGACCTCGGGTCAGGTGGCCGCGACCGCGAAGACGGCCTGGACGGTCGTCGCGCACCGCAAGCTGATCGCGGCGGGCGTGGGCGCGGGGCTGTCGGCGCTGACCGCCGCCTCCTACGCCGTCGGGCGCCGTTCGGCCCGCCACGCGCACGGCCCGCTCACCCGGCTCACCGGCGGCCGGATCTGACCTGCCGCAGCCATGGCTGCGACCAGGGCCGTGCCAGGCCGGCCCCCGGCGCCCGCGCGCCGGGGGCCGGGGCCGTGAGCCGTCTCATCGCTCCAGCCCCCCGGGCTGTGCGGCCACCGCGCCTCGTCCGCACCGGCCTGGACGACGGCGCGGTCGCACCCGACCCCCACCGCGTCGCGCAGGCCGCCCGCTCACGCAGGCTGCCCCGCGTCACGCAGGCTGCCCCACATCGCGCAGGCTCTCCCGCAGCGCGCAGGCCCGCCCACCGAGCCGGGGCCGGACCGGCCACGGCGGCACCGTCTTCGGCAAGTCGTCGACCGCCGTCCCAAGTGCTGCCTGCCCGGCCGAGCCGTCCGCCTTCGACGCGGCGCCCCCGACCTTCGGCCGACCGTGCTCCGCACCCGCCGCCGGGACCGTGGAGGCGTGGCGGAAACCGAACGGATCAGTCGAGTCCGTAGCCGGACCGGACCGGGCGACGAGCGCGCCTCTCGGCGCATGAAACCGCCGGACGCGGTTACCCCCATTGTCATGGCAGCGACATCGAACTCCGACCACGACCACGCCATGGCGTCGGTGGCCGGTCGGGACACGGCGGGGCCGGACGAGCAGGTGGAGCGGCAGGAGCCGGGGGAGCCGGGTGAGTTGTCGAAGCGGTCCTGGTGGGCGGTGCTGAAAGGCACCGTGCGCGAGTTCCAGGACGACGAGCTCACGGACCGGGCCGCCGCACTGACGTACTACGGCGTTCTGTCGATGTTCCCCGCCCTCCTGGTGCTGGTGTCGCTCCTGGGGCTGGCCGGCAAGTCGGCGACCGACGAGGTCCTGGACAACCTGCGCAAGGTGGCGCCGGGTTCGGCCCGGGACATCATCAGCGACGCGGTCGCGGAGTTGCAGGGCCGGGGCGGCGTCGGCTCGGTCATGGCGCTGGTCGGCCTCGTCCTCGCGATCTGGTCGGCCTCCGGCTACACCGCGGCCTTCATCCGCAGCGCCAACGCCGTGTACGACATGCCCGAGGGGCGTCCGGTGTGGAAGGTGCTGCCGGTGCGCGTCGGCGTCACGGTGGTGCTGCTGGTGCTCGCCGTGGTCAGCGCGCTGATCGTGGTGTTCACCGGCGGACTGGCCCGCCAGGCCGGCGCCGCGCTGGGCATCGGGGACACAGCGCTGACCGTCTGGTCCATCGCGAAGTGGCCGGTGCTGATCGTGCTCGTCACCGTCATGATCGCCCTGCTCTACTGGGCGACGCCCAACGTGCGGGGGCGGGGCCTCAAGTGGATCACGCCGGGCAGTGTGCTGGCGCTGCTGCTGTGGCTGATCGCCTCCGCCGGCTTCGCGTTCTACGTGGCCAACTTCGCCTCGTACAACAAGACGTACGGCACGCTCGCCGGCGTGATCGTCTTCCTGGTGTGGCTGTGGATCAGCAACATCGCGATCCTGCTGGGTCTGGAGTTCGACGCCGAACTGGCCCGTCAGCGTGCCGTCGCGGGCGGTCTGGCCAAGGGCGAGGAACCCTACGTCGAGCCGCGGGACACTCGCGCGTGGAGCGAGGAGGACAAGCGCCGGGCGGAGTGACGCCAAGCAGACGCGGGGCGTGCGCCGTTCGCCGGGCACTCGGCCCCGGCCGCCCGGCCCCGGCCGCCCGGCCCCGGCCGCCCGGCCGCGGCGGCCCGAGGCGCGGGCGGCCGGACGGTTCAGCGCACCGGGAAGCCGAAGGAGTACCCCTGCTGCTTCAGCCAGGGCAGGACCTCGCGCAGCGCGGTCACGGTCTGGGAGCGGTCGCCGCCTGCGTCGTGGAAGAGGATGGTCGGACCGTTGCCCACCTCGCTCTTGACGTTGGCGACGATGGCGGCGGCCCCGGGCCGCTCGAAGTCCTTGGTGTCGACGTTCCAGCCCAGCGGTCGCATCCCGCGGGAGGCGGCGAGATCCCGGCTGTAGGGGGTGAACGCGCCGCCCGGCGCCCGGTAGTACAGCGGGCGAACGCCTCCGGACGCCTCGGTGATCATGCGCTCTGCGTCCAGGATCTGCTGTGACTGGTAGGCCTGCGGCTTGGTGTCCATGGAGGTGTCGTGCGAGACGGTGTGGTCGCACAGCCGGTGGCCCGCCGCCACCACGGCCTTCACCAGGTCCGGGTGCGCCTGGGCCTGGGTGCCCACCATGCAGAAGGTCGCCTTCACCCCGTTCTCCCGCAGCACGTCGAGGACTTGGGGCGTCCAGACGGGGTCAGGGCCGTCGTCGATGGTGATGTTGACGCCCCGGGGCCCGCGGTCGGAGGCGTGGGCGATGTCCACGGCGACCCGCGCCGGAGCGGACGCCGCCGGGGAGGGACGCGCGGACGCCTCCGCCCCCGACTCAGCCCCGCTGCCGTCGGCCTGCGCGGTCCACACCGAGGTGACGGCGGCCATCGCCGTGACCCCGACCGCCGCCGCGATTACCCGGCCGTACCAACCCCGCCCGCCATGCCGCGCCATGTCTGCCCTGTCCTTGTCGTCCCGGTGGAGCCCCTGCAGATGACAGGACGGAGAAAAGCGGCCGGGGGATCCCGCTGTTACGGATCACGGACAGTTCTGCGGGCGTTCGGCGACGCACGAACGTCCGCGTGGGCGACGGAAGTACGGCCCGGGCGAGCCGATGGCCACCCGGTGCGGGGACGGCGGTCGGCGTGAGGGCGCACCGATGAGGCGCCGGGAGCCGGCTCCGGAACGGGCCGACGCCCGACGCCCCGCAGTGGTCGGTGTCACCAGGTGTGGGCGACGTCCACCACGAGGTGGTCGGTCAGGCGCTGCACCCGGAAGGGCAGACGGGCGCGCACGCCGAGCCCGAACTGCGTCACGCCTTCGAAGCTTCCGCCGTACCGGGTGTCCCGGAAGGTGCTGTATCCGGCGAGGTTCACGCCCGGCAGGGGCTGAGCGGGCCGCCCCGGGTAGGTGGGCGTTCCGGTCTCCGGGTTGTAGGCCGGGGCGTGGACCCGCACCTCCAGGATCGCGCCGCCGCCGACGGGGATGGGCCGGCCCGACCCGTCCTGATAGAGCTGGTCGACGTACGCGACGGAGAAGCCGAGTCGGGAGGCGCCGGCACCGGGCACGTCGACGACGAACCGGTCGTAGCAGTCGTGGCGGCCGGTCCGGACGTCGGTCACAGGGGTCGCCGTGCTGGTGACGTAGGTTTCGGCCAGGCTGCCCCAGCCGGTGGGGCAGGCGGCGGCGGCCCGGGCGGCGGTCGCCGGGGCGGCTTCGGCCGGAGCCACGGCAACGGCCAGGGTGGCGGTCATGAGGGCCGCGGTGGCCAGGACGGTTCTGTTTCGCACCATGATCTCCCCCGAAGGAGTCGCGTGTCGGATATCAACTGAGACAACCTGAATGACCGGAAGGTTGCGCTGTCTCGTGCCTTATGTGGGGTGCGTCCGAGGATGCGGTGCGCCGGTGGTGCGCCTGGGGTGTGTGCGGCTCGTGCGGCCCGTGCGGCGGCCTCCTCATGCCGGTTCCTCCTCGTGCCGGTCTCTCCCCGTGCGGGTCCCTCCGCGTACGGGCCCTCCGCCTCCCGGTCCCTCCGCCTCCCGGTCCCTCCGCGTCCGGTGGCTCCCCGTGCCCCTGCCGGCGGGGTGGAGGCGGCGGCACGGACGCGGCCGTGGCGGTGCGTGCGTCAGCGGTGGCTTCGCCGACCCCCGACGGTGCGGCGGCGGGGCAGGGCGGACAGGCCTCGTTCGGCATGGGCGAGTTGGGCCGTGAGGCTGATCAGCCAGACCTCGAAGTCCACCAGTGCCGGCAACGGCGGCGCGGGCCGTGGACCGGGTGCGGGCTCGGCTCTGTCCCGCGGCGCGTGCGGTCCGTCCGTCTGCGGCTGCCCGCAGGCCCTCGGCGGCGGTTCCCCGGCACACAGGGCGGCCAGTCGGCCGATGGCGGTCACCGCCGCCCGGGCATCGGCCCGCGCCCGTGCCGCGGCGGCCGGCGGCAGCGGGTCGGCGGGCAGGTCGAAGCGGGGCAGCCAGTGGGCGCCGAGCAGGACCTGATGGGTGGCGATGAGCACGCTGTGCCAGTCGGCGCCGACGGAGGCGCCGGCGCCGGGTTCGCTGCGGAACTGGGCGTAGGCGGACTCGGCCAGGCGCATCCGGTGCAGGGCGGGCAGCGTCGGCGGAAGGGGCGCGGAGCCCGGCGGCACGGCCGTCAGCACCGCGAGGGTTGCGTCGATCAGCGGCCCGCACTCGCGCAACAGGCCGGCCATGGTCCGGCGCACCTCCCGCCGGGCGCCCGACGGCCAGGCGAGCATCGCGCACAGCAGACCGATGGCGCTGCCGGTCACCACGTCCACGATCCGGGCCTCGGCCAACTGCCAGGAAGCCGGGGCGATCTGGGCGAACGCGGTGGCCACCACGAGGGTGAACAGACCCTGCGCCCAGGCGATCCCCAGCAGGGGCCCGAGCGCGAAGGCGAGCAGCATGCCCGGCGCGAGGATCGCGGCGTAGGCGTCGGTATGCGGCCCGACGCCGATGAGCAGCGCGCCCGCGGCGACGGCGCCCACGAGGTTGCCCGCAACCGCCTTTCGGATGGCCGCCCAGGTCTCACCGGCGGTGGTCCGGCTCAGCGTGAGCACCGCCAGCAGTACCCAGAACCCGTGGGTCAGCTCCAGCGAACCGGCGACCAGGCGGGCCGCGCCGAGGGCGGCGGCGATCCGGACGGCGTTGTGGAACTGCACCGAGCGAAGGGTCATGTTGCCGACGATCCGGCGCAGCCACAGCCGGGACGCGGCCGCCTCCGTGTACCAGAACAGCTCCCGCGGCTCGATCGGCCCGGTGCGCCGCCCGTCGAGGCCGACCCGCACGGCGATCTCCAGCACCCGCACCGATTCGGCCATGCCCAGCAGTGCCGCCTGGCGCCGCACCGGCGCCCACCGCGAGGCCGGTGACATCGACTCCGCCGGCGTCGGGGCCGGCCCCGACGGGGCTGTCGACGCCGGCGGGGAGGCGGACGGGGGCGTCCCGGAGTGCTGCGGGCCGTGCCGTCCACGCAGCCGCTGGAAGGCCCTGATCGCCGCGTCCATGCGTTCCGGTCCTGGATCGACCCGGCCCGTGTGCAGCTCCGCGGCCGTTTCGTCGCACCGGGTCACGAGCCGGGGAAGCAGCCACGCGCACGCCGCGTCGTCCGGTGGGCCCACCGCGCCCTCGTCCGCCGGACCGCCGTCGCGGAGCAGGTCGCGCAGTCGGCCGGTCTCGGTGAGATGAGCCAGCTGTTCCAGCAGCCGGCGCGCTGCGGAGCCCGCCTGGGACAGGCCGCGGTCCGCACGGCTCGCGCCCGCGGGGCGTTCCGCGGGGGGAATCTGCGAGAGCCGCAGCCGGGCGCCGGCGGAACGCAGGACGTCGGGCGAGGGTCCGGCGCGGCCGGCGAGGGTGTCGCCCGCGATCGCCACGGCCCTCGCGAGACTCCACCGGTACGGCTCGCCGGCGGGCCGCGGCAGCAGGAACCTCTCGCAGAGCGTGAGCAGCACCACGCCCACCGCGAGTCCGGTCAGGCGCTGTCCCAGGGTCTGCGGCGCGTAGGGCGGGAAGCAGGCCAGGATGTAGAAGAGCTGCAGGCCCGGCGCCGCCCCGGCCGGACGGGGCCCCGCGACGGCGGCGAAGGCCAGGACGAAGCCGACGAAAAGCATGCCCATCACGGCCGTCCAGGTGTGCACGGCCAGCACGGTGCCCAGCGTCACGAGTGCCAGACCCGCGGGCAGCGCCTTGAGCATCACGGCGGCCCGCTGCCGTCCGGACCCCGGGATCGAGGACAGCAGCCCGAGAGAGATGGGCGCGAACAGGGAGTACAGCGCGGGCACCGGCTCGTCGAGCCCGTACAGGAAGACGTAGAAGCCGGTGGCGGCGGCCGCGGTCACCCGCACCGAGCGGCGCAGGATCTCGGCCCTTGCGCCGTCGGCCGTCACCGCGGCCCCCGGTCATGCGTCGTGTGGGAGTCCGCTGCCGGCAGGCGGTCCCGGTCCGGGTCTCGGCCCCGTCCCCGGTCTCGGTCCCGGACCGCAGGCCGCCGGCGCACAGCTGTGACGACGGCCGAAGCGGCCAGGACGGCCGCTCCGCCCAGACGCAGGATCGCGTCGTAGGCGGACTCGGGAGTCCGCTGCGGTGTCATGGCGGTGATCGCGGCCGCGGCCGCCGCGAGGGCGACACCGCCCAGTGTGACCAGGAACGTGAGCAGGACGCCCGACGCCTCGCCGGCCCGTTCGGGGGCCACGACCCGCTGGGTGGCGACGCCGGCGAAGGTCCAGCCGAGCCCGAGCCCCAGGCCGCACCAGGCGAACACCACGACGTACAGCCACCAGGCGGTCACCACGCTCAGCATGATCATGCCCGTGCCGGCGGCGGCCCCGGCGAGTGCCATCACCACCGTCGGCGGCAGCCGCCCGGACAGCCGCGCGCCGAGCGGTCCGCTGCAGGCGACGAGGACCGCGGGCGCCAGGAACACCACGCCGGCCTGGAGCGGCGTCAGCCCCCGCACCTGCTGCAGGTACAGCGTGGAGACGAAGACGGTGACGGCGTACCCCATGTTGCCGACCGAGCCCATGCCCGTCACCAGGACGTACGGAACGTTGCGGAAGCGCCGGGAGTCGACCAGCGGATGCCGGGCCGTCCGCTCCCGCAGCGCGAACAGCACGCCCGCGGCCACGGCGACGCCCAGCAGGATCAGGGTGCGGGCGTGGTCCCAGCCCCAGGCGCTGCCCCGCTCCACGGCCAGAGTGAGCGCCGCCAGGGCGCACACCAGGGCGAGCGCGCCGGCGAGGTCGAGCTGACGCGGAGCGCCGGGGTCGAAGGAGTCGGGCACGCACCCGTACGCCACGACCAGGGAGAGCGCGCTCAACGGGACGAGCAGCCAGAAGATCCAGCGCCAGCCGGGCCCTTCGGTGAAGCCGCCTCCGACGAACGGGCCGAGGGCCGTGCCCACGTTGGCGATCCCGAAGACAGCCCCCAGCGCCCGCGTGCGGGTCGTCTCCGGGAACACGTTGGTGATCACGGAGACAGCGACCGGGAAGACGAAGCCCGCGCCGACGCCCTGCACGATCCGTGCCCCCACCAGCGGCCAAAGATCCGGCGCGAGCGCGCAGCCGACGGACCCGGCGGTGAACAGCGCGGTCCCGGCGAGCAGAGCGCCCCTGCGGCCGAAGACGTCGCCCACCCGGCCGCCGACGATGAAGCAGCAGCCGACGGCGAGCATGTAGGCGGAGAGGGTCCACTGGGCGGCCGAGGCGGTGACGCCGAACTCCTCGGCGATCCCCGGGACCGCGAGGTTCAGCGCGAAGAAGTCGAGCTGGATGCAGAACAGCGCCAGCGAGACCGCGACGAAGGCGCCGGTGCGCGCGGCCGGGGAGAACTCAGCGCGCATAGCCAGGTTCCTCTCGGGCCGAGGCCGCCGAGGCGTGCCGGGCGGGCCGGGCAGGCGCCCTTCCCCCTCATTGTCGGCCGACCCCGCGCCTACCGCAGCCCGGCCCGGTGCGCATCCGGCCCGGTCGACCGGCTGCCCGGACCCGTTTCGGAGCCGGACGCGGGCGGGCCGGCCCTGGGCGCAGCCCCGTACGCCTGCCGTCGCTGCCGGCCGGCGATGACGCTCACCGCGCCCGGCCGAGGCGGCCCCCCAGCCGGGCGGGTGGTGCGGAGGTCCGACTCAGAGCTGGCCGGAGGCCGCGATGGTGATCTTCGCCGAGGTCGAGCCGCTGCGGGAGCCGAGCGCCTCGATCTTCTTGACGAGGGCCATGCTGTCGTCGTCGGCGACCTCGCCGAACACGACGTGCTTGCCGTCGAGCCAGTCCGTCACGATCGTGGTGACGAAGAACTGCGAGCCGTTGCTGTTCGGGCCCGCGTTCGCCATGGACAGCAGACCCGGCCGGTCGTGCTTGAGCGTGAAGTTCTCGTCGGCGAACTTCTCGCCGTAGATGCTCTTGCCGCCGGTCCCGTTGCCACGCGTGAAGTCGCCGCCCTGGAGCATGAAGGCGGGGATGACCCGGTGGAAGGAGGAGCCGGCGTAGCCGAATCCCTTCTCGCCGGTGGCGAGCGCGCGGAAGTTCTCCGCGGTCCTGGGCACCACGTCGTCGAACAGGTTGAAGTTGATCCGCCCGGCGGGCTCGTCGTTGATGGTGATGTCGAAGTAAACCTTGATCGTCATAGGACCATCCTGCACGCTCCTGCGAGTGCTGTCGCACTGCGGGTGCCGTGTTGCCCCTTATGTTCGGTTTGCGTAGCGAGTGTTCGAAGGGGCACGTCAGCGTGAAAGGCACCCGGCCGCGACCGCCGCGCCCGCCTCCGCCGGCGCCGGTCAGTCGACCGGCCAGGTGTGGGCGGGCGCGTTGAGGTGCATGTAGTCGATGTAGAGCTGCGTCATCCGCCGCAGTGCCTCGTGCCGGCCCGCGTGGGCGGAGGCGGTGATGCGGTGGAACATCTCCTTCTGCCAGACCGCCCCGTTGCGGCCGGTGACGCACCGCTGTTCGATGACGCCGAGCAGCGGCTCCCGCCAGGCCGCGTCCATCCCGGACAGCTCCAGCCCCCGGTGGGCCAGCGGCAGCAGTCGCCGCAGGACGAGCTCGGGCGCCGTGACCTCGCCCATGCCGGGCCAGTACAGCCGGGCATCGATGCCGTGCCGGGCGGCGGCGTGCAGGTTGTCCTCGGCGGTGCGGAAGGACATCCGCGACCACACCGGCCTCTCCTCCTCCACCAGGGCGCGGGTGAGTCCGTAGTAGAACGCGCCGTTGGCGAGGGTGTCCGCCACCGTCGGCCCGGCCGGCAGACAGCGGTTCTCCACCCGGACATGCGGCCGGTCGTGGGCGACGGCGTAGACCGGACGGTTCCAGCGGTAGATGGTGCCGTTGTGCAGGGTCAGCTCGCCGAGCTCGGGGACGTCGCCTCCCGCCAGGGTCTCGCGCGGGTCCTGTTCGTCGCACAGGGGGAGCAGCGCCGGAAAGTAGCGCAGGTTCTCCTCGAACAGGTCGAAGACGCTGGTGATCCACCGCTCCCCGAACCACACCCGGGGTCGCACGCCCTGTGCCTTGATCTCCTGCGGACGGGTGTCGGTGGTCTGCTCGAACAGCGGGATGCGGGTCTCGTGCCACAGCTCCCTGCCGAACAGGAACGGCGAGTTGGCCGCGAGCGCCACCTGGACGCCCGCGATCGCCTGGGCCGCGTTCCAGTAGGCGGCGAACTCGTCGGGGGAGACCTGGAGATGGAACTGGGTGCTGGTGCAGGCGGCCTCCGGGGTGATCGTGTCCGCGTAGGTCCGCAGCCGGTCGACGCCGTCCATCTCGATGTGCAGGTCCTCGCCGCGAGCCGCGAACACCTGGTCGTTGAGCAGCCGGTACCGCGCGTTCTCCGACAGCGAGGACGCTCCGACGTTCTCCTGCCGCAGGGTGGGCAGAATGCCGATCATGATCAGTCGGGCGCCGACCGAGCCGGCTCGCTCTTCGGCGTGGTTCAGGGCGGCCCGGATCTCGGATTCCCAGGCGTCGGGGCCGCCCTGCGTCAGCCGACGGGGCGGGACGTTGATCTCGAGGTTGAAGCGGCCCAGCTCGGTGGACCAGGCGGGGTCCGCGATCGCATCGAGGACCTCGGTGTTGCGCATCGCGGGTTCTGCCTCGGCGTCGACCAGGTTCAGCTCGATCTCCAGGCCCACCTGGGGCCGCTCGTACTCGAACCGCGAATCGCGCAGCATCTGCGCGAACACCTCGAGGCACTCCTGCATCTTGATCCGGTACCGGCGGCGGTCCTCGCGGGTGAAGACCAGCGCCGGGACGTCGCGTCCCATGGGCCCTCCCGGCGCGTCCCATCTCGGACGCCTCTCGCCTCCAGCGTCGCACTGCCGGACGACCCTCACCAGGCGACATGGGGGACGCCCCCGGCCGCACCCGTTCCCGCGCCGCGCCCTAGCCGGCCGGTCCGGCCAGACGTGCCGCCTGCTTCTCGGCGTCCCGTGCCGTCCGTTCGGCCCTTTTCACCGCGTCGTCGGCCGCCCGCAGCCCGTCCTCGGCGTCCTGCCGTTCCCGTTCGGCCCTCGACAGCTCCTCGCCCGCCCCGCGCAGCTCCTCCTCGGCCGCGGAACGCCGCTGTTCGGCGAGGCCGTGGCGGTCGCGGGCCTGCTGGAGCGCCGATGCGGCGTCCGCCCGGGCGGCCCGCAGGTCGTCCAGCACGCGTGCGGCCTCCTCTGCCGCCCGCCGGGCCGCTTCGAGCTGCTCCTGACGCCTACGGCGCCGGTCGGCGAGCTCGTCCTGCTTCCGTGACCGCGTCGACGGCCTCGGTGCCTCCACCCGGGCGCGCTCGCTCCGGCCGCCCGCCGCCGTGCCGGCCGAGGGGGCCGAGCGGGCCGGGAAGTCGGCCGGCGGGGTGAGGGCGCTCTCCAGGCGGCCGGCCGCCCAGCGGTCCGCCGCGTCCTGGTCGGCGAGAACCGCGCGCAGGGTGGAGTCGACGTCCTGCCGGGTCGCGTCCGACAGCCGGTGCCCGGCCTCGTGAGCCAGCTCGGCCGCCTGCCGGGACAGAGCCGAGACGATGCTGCGGCGCTGCTCGGACAGTTCCCTGACGCCGTCGGCGTCCAGCGTGCGGTAGGCCTCGCGAAGCGCCTGCCCCAGCTCGAGGAACCGGCGGCTCTCCTGCGGCCGGGCGCGCAACAGCAGGTTGGCCGCCCAGGCCGCCTGGGTCGGGCGGCGGGCGGCCCGGATCCGGCGGGCGTCGGCGGCCCGCCCGTCGGACCGGGCCGCGAGGGCCTCCTGCTCCCGCCGGGAGACGAAGTCGGACGGCGCCGTGGCGTAGAGCTCGTCGAGCACCTGCTCCACGCCGGCCTCCCCGTCCGGTCCCACCCGCTTGCCTGCCATGATCGTCAGCTTCCCCCCGGCCGGGCCGCCGCGCACCCCGGCCGACGGGTCAGCGGTTGGCCAGCCGGTCGAGATCCTCCTGGGTGCCGTTGAAGACGTCCCCGGTGGCCGGGGCCCGGATGCCGTCGAAGAGCGCGGACTCGGTGTACTGCCACATGAGCCAGGAGCCGGAGCCGTTCGGCAGAGGCGGCGCGGTGATCGGCTGACGGTAGTCCGCGAGCTGCAGCGGATAGGCGGCGAAGGCCGGGGTCGACCCCAGGCAGTCGTCGAGGAACGACTTCTGGGTGTAGACGACGGGCCTGCGGCCGAAGGCGGCCTCCACCGTGTCGAGCCAGGCGGTGGCGTCGGCGACCGTCAGATGGGTCGGGCAGCGCCCGCTGCCGTCGTCCATGCGCTCCAGGTCGAAGACCGGCGGCAGGTCTCCGGGACGCTGTCCGGTGTAGCCGGCCGCGCGCACCGCGGCGATGAACCGGTCGGCCTGAGCGGCGCCGGTGCCGGCGGCGGCGCCGGTGTAGAAGTGGTAGGGCGCGACCGCGAGCCCCACTGCCCGGGCGGCGTCCATGTCGGAGGCGAGGTACTCGTCCGTCACGTCGAGCCCTCGGGTGGCCTTGACGGTCGCGAACTCCACGCCCGCCGCCCGCACCGCGGCCCAGTCGATCGCAGCGCCGCCCGGATGCTGGTACTTGGCGGTGTCGAGACCGTCGATCGGATACCCGGCCGGCCGAGGCGGCGTGCAGTAGGCGTCGCGGCTCGACCAATCGGCCAGCCTGGCCCAGGTGTTGGGGCCGACGACGCCGTCCGTGCCCAGGTTGGCGCACATCTGGAACTCGACGACCCGGTTCTCGGTGCCGCCGCCGAAATCGCCGTCGATCGTGAGCGGCGGGTAGTGGCCCGGTTCCATCGCCAGGTTGAGACGGCACTGCAGTTCTTTGACCTCGACGCCCTTCGCGCCCCGGCGCAGCGTGGGACGTGTGTCGGTGTGTCCGCACACGGAGGCCTGCGGGGCGCTCGGCGTGCCGTCGGGCGTGCAGGGCTGCGGATGCGCGGCCCGGGCGTTGAGCGCGGCCCAGGTGCCGGGCCCGATCGCCCCGTCGGCGGTGAGTCCCGCGCACCGCTGGAAGGTCCGGACCCGTTCCGCGGTGCCGGCCCCGAAGGATCCGTCCGCCGCGATCGGCGTGTGGCGCCCGGACTTGGCGGCCAGGTTCAGCTCGCACTGCGCCTCGCGCGTCGCGAGACCCGCCGATCCCTGTGCCAGCGGCGGCTGTTCGGCGGTGTGACCGCACACCGCGGTCGCTGCCACGACGCCGGGCCCGGCCGCGTCGGCCGCCGCCGCGGCAACCGGTCGTGAGGCCGGCGGGCCGCCGGGGGACGCCGCGTCGCTCCGGGCCGCCCCGGCGAGTCCGACGGCTGCCGTCAGCAGCATCGTGGCGAGGAAGGGAGCCGGGCGACGAGCCAGATGCCGAGCCGTTCTGGTCATGGGATTCCTTGTCCTGGTTTCTGGGCCCCGGCCATATGGCCTGCGGCCTTGCGGCCTTGCGGCCTTGCGGCCTTGCGGCCCTGTGGCCTGTGGCCTTGCGGCCCTGTCGTCCGTGGTCTGTGGTCTGTGGCGGTGCCCGTGTTCCGGGGTGCTTGTCGTGTGCTCGGGCGCGGTGTCCCGGGCGCCGCGCCGCGAAGTGGTGGACATGGCCGGTCGCGGCGGCAGGGCGCGCGGTGGCCGACGCCGGGCCCTCCCCCGAGGGAGCCCGGCCGCCAGAGCCGGGCGCCGCGCCCAACTCCGCGGCGCCCGCACGCCTTTCGGCGGGACCGACGCTGTCACGGACCGGCCGCGACGGAACAGCGCAACGCCTCCCCGTGGGACACGAAGCCGACGAAGGGCGCGTGACCTGGTGCTTCCCGCCGGCTGCTGAGACCGGCGCGGGACGGCACCCGCCGGAGCCCCCGGTGGACGGCGGACGGGAGCGCGGCGTCCCGGGCGTCGCGGACACCGCCGCGGACAGGTCGTCGTCGCCGCCCGGTGCGGGCCCGGTCGGCCCGAATACCGGGCCCCGGCCGTCCGGCTCAGCACATGCGTCACCGGTCGACCGGGCGCAGACTGAGGTGATGACTGGCATGTACACCAAGCACCGGGCGGGGAACACACCGGCGGGCCGGGGTGCGCCGTCACCGTCGGTGGCGCTCGCGGCCATGATGTTCGCGGTCGCGATGACGTTCATCGACCAGACCATCGTGGCGATCGCGACGCCGGACATCGTCGACGAGCTGGGCCTCTCGGCCTCCGGCATGCAGTGGGTGGTCAACGCCTATCTCCTGGCGCTGGCCGCCTTCTTCGCCCTCGGAGGACGTCTGGCGGACCTGTTCGGTCCCCGCCGCATCGTCGTGATCGGCACCCTGGTGTTCGTGATCTCGTCGATCCTGTGCGGCTGCGTCCCTCGCGGCGACTTCGCCCTGACCTGGCTCGTCGTCTTCCGTTCGACCCAGGGGCTCGGCGCCGCACTGCTCTTCCCCGCGGCCCTGGCCGTGGTCGTGGCGGTGTTCCCGGTGGAGCGACGCGGTCGCGCGCTCGCACTGTTCTTCGGTGTCACCGGCGCGCTGACGGCGCTGGGGCCGCTGCTCGGCGGCTGGCTCACGGACTGGACCTGGCGCGCCATCTTCTGGGTCAACGTGCCCGTGGCCGTCGTCGCGCTGATCCTGACGGCGCTCGCCCGCGTGTCCGACCGCCGCCGCGACGAGAAGCTGGACGTGCCGGGCGCGGCGCTGATCGCCCTCGGCATGGGCGCGAGCGTGCTCGGCTTCCAGCAGGCCTCGGCGTGGGGCTGGGACAGCGTGCTCACCTGGGTCTGCATCGTGGGGGGCCTGGCCGTGCTGTGGCTGTTCTGCCGCTACGAACTGCGCACGGCCAGCCCGTTGGTCAGGCTCGCGGTCTTCCGGGACCGGGCCTTCGTCGTCGACTCGGTCGTGCTGTTCTTCGCCATGCTCGCGTTCGTCCCGCTGTTCTTCTTCGCCTCCGTCTACGCCCAGGTGTCCTTGAGCGCCTCGCCCAACCAGGCGGCGCTGTACCTGCTGTACTTCTTCGCGGGCTTCGCGCTCGCCTCGCAGTGGGGCGGGCGGATCCTCGACAAACGCGGCGCGCGGCCGGCCCTGCGGATCGGCTGCGTGGTCGGGGCCGTCGGGTTCGCCCTGTGGGCCGGGAAGCTGACCGATCTGTCCATGCACGACCAGTGGCCCTACGCGGCTCTCGCGGGCGCCGGGATCGGCTTCATCCTCGCTCCCGCGTCGACGGACGCCGTCAACCGGGCGATCGACGCCTCGTACGGCGAGGTCACGGGCATCACGCAGACGATCCGCAACTACGCGGCCAGCGTCGGCCTGGCCCTCTTCAGCACGCTGCTGACCCACGCCATGACCGACAACGTGCGCAACACGCTCGAGTCGCGCGGTGTGCCGTCCGGAGCCGCGAGCGACGCGGCACGGGGGGTCGCAGAAGCGGTGACGGGAAACGCCGACAACCGGCAGCCCAGCGGAGACGGGCCGGTCGCGACCACGGTGCGGGAGTCGATGTCCGCGATCCGCATGGACTTCGCCCAGGCCAACCAGTGGGTGTTCTACGGGATGGCCATCGCCCTGGGCATCGGGTTCCTGTGCGCCGGCCGTCATCCCGGCGGCGCGGTACAACCCGACAAGGCGTCGCAGGAACCGCTCGCACGGCGCTGAGAACGCCCGTTCAGGACCGCGCGGACCGGGCCGGGGAGCCCGTGGGGGCCGCCCCGGCCGCGCTGTCAGCGGCTGCGCAGGGCGCTGGTGGTGAAGAATCCCGTGGCCGCGGCGCTGACCAGGGCGCAGACGGCGAGCAGAGCGGTACGTCGCATCGAAGGGCCTTTCCCGTGATGACGTGATGACGGATGGGGCCTGCACAACGCGGAACCGCCCCGTCCCGCTTCGCCCGAGGGCCGAACCCACCCATACGGACGCGGCCAGGCGTGCACGCGGCGCGCGCGGCGGGCGGTCGGCCCCGCCGGGCGGTCAGCCCTTCGCCGGCACCGGTCGACGCAGCAGGTAGGCCGCCGCCAGCGACACGAGTACGGCCATGGACGCGATGAACACCAGGCCGGCGCCCTCCAGGCCGAGGGGGCCGACCAGCACGCCCACACCGATCACCGGCACCGAGATGCCCGTGTAGGCCACCACGAAGAGCGTCGAGATCACCGCCGCGCGCTGCTCCGACGGGGACGCCGCGGCCACCGCGGACAGCGCCCCACGGAAGGTCATGCCCTGTCCGGCGCCGCCGACCGCCGCGCTGAGCACGACCAGGGTGAGCAGGTCCCAGCGCAGCGCGCCCGCGAGCAGCGCCAGACCGGCCAGGAGCACGGCGCAGCCCAGCGGCAGCGACCGTGCGACGCCGACGCGTCCGACGGCCGTCTGCCCGGCGACGGAGGCGAAGAAGGCCAGCGCGACGACGAGTCCGCTCACGGCGTGGTTGCCGACGTCCAGTGACCGGGCGAGGAACGCCGGGCTGACCGAGGTGAACACGCCGAACAGCGCGAACCCGGCGAAGGAGGCGGCGGCCGCCGGCCCGAACACCGTCCGCACCTGCGACGGCAGACCGGGCCGCTGTGGACGCACCGCGCCGACCGGTCCCCGGTCCGCCACGGTCTCCGGAAGGCGCGCGAGGACGGCGGCCGAGCCGGCGATCAGGACGAGGTGCACGGCGAACGGCAGGTACAACGGCCGGTCCGCGTACTGCGCGAGCACCCCGGCCAGCAGCGGACCGCAGCCGAGGCCGCCCATGTTGGCGGCCGTCGCCACCAGGGTGGCCCGGGGGGCGCCGTCCGGCGGGGCGAGGTCCATCACGTACGCCGTGGCGGCCCCGGTGCACAGGCCGGCGGAGAACCCCGACAGCAGCCGCCCCGCGTACAGCCAGCCCAGCCCGGTGGCGCACAGGAAGCAGACCGCGCTCGCGGCCGCGAAGCCCAGGCCCCACAGCAGCACCAGACGTCTGCCGACGGTGTCCGAGGCGTTGCCCGCCAGCAGCAGCATCCCGATGACGCCGAAGGCGTACACGGCGTACACGACGGTGACCGTCAGTTCGGAGAAGCCGAACTTCTCCTGGTACAGGCCGTAGAGAGGGGTGGGCAGCGTGGTGCCGGCCATGCACACGGCGAACACGGCGCCGGCGAGGAGACTCCGGAGCCGGCCTCGGCGTTCACGGTCCATGCGGGCGACAGTAACCCCGTGCGCCGCCCCGGCGACCGACCGGCGCGCGTCGGCGCGGTCGGCTCCGGGGCGTCCGGCGGTGTCAGCCGGCGTACACGCGGCCCTGCTTGACGAGATACCGCGCCGTTGCCGAGCAGCCCAGCGACAGCAGGAGGCCGGGCACGTCGCCGTCCACGACGCCCTCGTCGACCGCCAGTCCGATGAGCACCGGCACGAGAGCCTCGCCCGTCTGGTGGCCCATGCCGAGGACGGCGCCCAGGGCGACGTCGCGGCGCTGTTCGCGCACGGCCCGGCGCAGGACTCTCCGGCCGGGCGGATCCGCCTTCCTCACGTGTCCCTCCGGACCGATGACGCACGGCAGTTGACGACGCTTCGATGAACTTAGGTTAGCCTAACTTCATTTGTCGATCGGTGCCAGCGCTCCTCGCCGGTCGATCACGCATCCGTCGCGTCGCGAGGCCCGCTGCGGCGCTGTCCGTTCCCGGTCCGCCCGCCGCAGTGTGACCGCCTCCATTGCGCCGGCAGCGCCACAGCGGCGACTCTCTCCTCGCACGTTTTTCCGAAGAACCGTTATCCGGTGCTCCCGCGGCGATCCCCGAAGCGAGGGACAGCATCGTTCGGAGTCGAGGACAGGGAAGCAGCAATGAGTGAACGGCACACGGTGGACGCGGCGGAGCTGGTGAGGGCCGCCCGGGCGGGCGACCAGGCGGCTCAGGACGCGCTCGTCGGCGCCTACCTCCCGCTGGTCTACAACATCGTGGGCCGGGCGTTGAACGGTTCGGTGGACGTGGACGACGTCGTGCAGGACACCATGCTGCGAGCCCTCGACTCGCTGAGCACGCTGAGGTCGCCCGAGAGCTTCCGCTCCTGGCTGGTGGCCATCGCGTTGAACCAGGTACGCGCGCACTTCAACCGCCTCCAGCCCGCTCAGGGCGGCATGGAGGAAGCCGACGAGGTGGCCGACCCGGGCGCCGACTTCGTCGACCTGACCATCGTGCAGCTGCAGTTGTCCGGCCAGCGGCAGGAGACCGCGCGCGCCACGCGCTGGCTCGAGCCCGAGGACCGCGGCCTGCTGTCCCTGTGGTGGCTGGAGTGCGCGGGCGAGCTGACCCGCGCCGAGATCGCCGACGCCCTGACGCTGACACCGCAGCACACGGCCGTGCGCGTGCAGCGGATGAAGGCGCAGTTGGAGGCGGCGCGGGTCGTGGTGCGGGCGCTGGACGCACAGCCGCCGTGCGCGGAACTGCGGGGCGCCCTTGCAGGCTTCGACGGCCGGCCCTCGGCGTTGTGGCGCAAGCGCATAGCCCGCCACGCACGCGGCTGCGCCCGGTGCTCGGGCCTGTGGAGCGGACTGCTGCCCGCGGAGGGGCTGCTGGCCGGGCTGGCGCTGGTCGCGGTGTCGTCCGCGCTCCTGGCCAAGACCCCCGGCGCCGCCGACACCGTCGCCCTGGCCGCCTCGGCCACCCCGCCGACCGCGGACGGGGATCCCACCGTGATCGTGCGGACGGGACGCCGCGCCTCCGGCGACCGCGGCGGCTCGCGCACCGCGGCCCGCCGCCGGCGGCGCACACGGCGGCGGGCGGTCGGCGGTGCGGTGGTGGCCGCGTGCGTGGCGGGCGGCGGGCTCTACTGCTTCGGGATGCAGCCGGACACGGGGTCCGGGCAGAGCACCGCGGTGCAGCCCGCGAACGACGCCCTCGTCTCGGACCGGCCGTCCCCCGACGCCGACCGCGAGAGTCCGTCGCCCTCGCCGTCCCCGTCCGTCCCGGCCTCGCCCTCGGCGTCGAAGTCGCCGGCCGCGACTGCCTCGCCGAGCGCCCGGGCCTCGCGCAGCGCCCCGGCGAAGACACCGGCGAAGCCGGCCGCCGGCGCTCAGCGGTCCACCTCGAGGACGCCGTTCGCCCAGTCGGGTTCGTCCGACCGCGAGAGCCAGGTGATCGCCCTGGTCAACGAGGAACGGGCGGCCGCGGGCTGCGGCCCCCTCACCGGAGACCCGCTGCTGCACAAGTCCGCCCAGGGCCACTCGGACGACATGGCGGCGCGCGACTTCTTCGACCACACCAACCCCGACGGCGCCGACCCGGGAGCGCGCATCACCGCCGCCGGTTACCGCTGGTCCACGTACGGCGAGAACATAGCCAAGGGGCAGCAGACGGCGCAGTCGGTGATGACGTCCTGGATGAACAGCCCCGGCCACCGCGCCAACATCCTCAACTGCGACTTCAAGAACATCGGCGTGGGCATCCACGACGGCGCCGGCGGCCCGTGGTGGACGCAGAACTTCGGCGCCAAGCTGTGACCGGGTGACCGGGTGACCGGGTGACCGGGTGACCGGTTGACCGCATGACCGGGCGGCCGGGTGACCACGTGACCGGCGGGCTGTGGTCGCGGGCTCACCGGAAGGTGACGTCGGACTCCTCGTAGAGACAGTTCACTCCGTCGGGTCCGGCGTCGAGCTTCGCCGGCTCGCCTGAGGTCACCCCCTCGAACTTCTGGCAGGGCACGACGTCCCGGCCCGCGTCGCCGACCACGGTGACACCGCTCAGCCGGGCGGTGTCACCGAAGTTGCCGTTGACGCCGACCAGTTCGCCGCCGGGCGCGGTGGCCGTGACGTCCTCCAGCACCACGTCCCGACGGAACTGCTCACCGCAGTCGCCGCAGGAGCGCACCAGTTCCCCGAAACCGGCCACGGCGAAGTCGCGCACGGTCAACGTGCCCGCCCCGTCGAACCGGAACACCGTGCCCGCCGCGTCGGCGGCGCCGCCGCCGCTGACGGTGTACACCGCGTCCGCGGACGTGCCGAGGAAAGCGGCCGCGTTCTCGCCCACGTCCTCCCAGTACACGTTCTGCAGGGTGCAACTGCCCAGGCAGCGCACGCCGCCGGCGGCGGAAGCACCCAGGACGACGTTCTTCAGGACGGCGCCGTCCGCCAGCTCGAACAGCGGCTTTCGGCCCTTCCCCCGACCGTCCCCGCCCAGGGCGCCCGCTCCGGTGAACCGGGTCCACGCGCCGTCCACGACGCCGGTGATCCGCCGGGTCGCGGTCAGCCGCTGCTCGCCCGAGGCCCGCGGTACGGCGAGGACGTGGGCGCCGGCCGGTTCGGCGGCCGTCCCCGGTTCGCCGCTCGCGAGGGCGGCCTGCGCCGCCAGCGTGACCGCGAGGACGCCGGCCGCGGCGGCGGCGATCAGCGGGGTGCGGTTCTGACGCCTGCGGTGACCGGAGTGGGGAGAGTGAGCTGTCACGTGAGCACCGCGCCTTTCGATGAACCGTCGGAGAGCCATACGCGTGCGGTCGCGGGCGCGTTCACCGCCCGGCCCGCCCCAGGAAGCCCCCGTGGAGCCCTCCGACACCCCGTGCGGCGCGGCGGACGCTCCCCGGGACCCGCCCCGTACGCTGTGGCGAATGTCGTCCTCCCGCCTCCGGCGCGTCGCCGTCCTCGTGCTCGACGGAGCGAAGCCCCTCGACGTAGGCATCCCGGCGCAGGTCTTCACGACCCGCGCGAGCATGCCGTACGAGGTCCGGGTCTGCGGGGCGGCGCCCGGCCCGGTGAGCGGCGGCGACGGACTGTCGTACCACGTCGCCCACGGCCTGGAGGCGCTCGAGTGGGCCGACGTCGTCTTCATCCCCGGCTACCGCTTCCCGGACCGCGACGACCCGCCGAAGGCCGTCGTCGGCGCGCTGATCGCCGCCCACGCCCGCGGCGCTCGGCTCGCCGCCATCTCGACCGGCGCCTTCGCGCTCGCCGCCACCGGTCTGCTCGACGGCCGCCGTGCCACCACGCACTGGCACTACGCCCGGGCCCTCGCGGCGAGGCACCCGCGCGTCAGGGTCGACGAGAACGTCCTCTTCGTCGACGAGGGCAGTGTCCTCACCTCGGCCGGCGCCGCCTCCGGCATCGACCTCTGCCTGCACGTCCTGCGCCGCGACCTCGGGGTGGCGGCCTCCAACCACGCGGCCCGGCGGCTGGTCGCCGCCCCCTACCGCAGCGGCGGCCAGGCGCAGTACGTGCCCCGCAGCGTGCCGGAGCCGCTGGGCGAGCGGTTCGCTGCCACCCGCGAGTGGGCGCTGCACCGGCTCGACGAGCCGCTGACCCTGGAGGCGATGGCCCGTCACGCGGCGGTGTCCGAGCGCACCTTCTCGCGCCGCTTCGTCGAGGACACCGGGTACACGCCGATGCAGTGGATCATGCGTGCCCGTATCGACGCGGCCCGTGAGCTGCTCGAGCGCTCCGAGCGCGGGGTCGAGCAGATCGCGAACGACGTCGGCCTCGGCACGGGCGCGAACCTGCGGACGCACTTCCAGCAGATCCTGGGCACCACGCCGAGCGAATACCGGCGCACCTTCACCCGCGGCGAGTAGCGGCGGACCGGGCCGTCCGCGCGCCTGGCGGGATCCTTTCGAACCATGGCGCTCACGCCGTGGTCGGCGCCGCCCGCCCCGCGCGAGGCTGGTGGCGAACCGAAGGGACACCACTCATGACTCGCATCGCCGTCAACGGATTCGGCCGCATCGGACGCAACGTGCTGCGTGCGCTCCTCGAACGCGACAGCGACCTCGAGATCGTCGCCGTCAACGACCTCACCGAGCCCACCGCCCTCGCGCGGCTGCTGGCCTTCGACTCCACCTCGGGTCGGCTCGGCCGCCCGGTCACCGTGGAGGACGGCGCCCTCGTCGTCGACGGCCGTCGCATCAAGGTGCTCGCCGAGCGCGAGCCGGCGCAGCTGCCGTGGGCCGAACTCGACGTCGACATCGTGCTGGAGGCGACCGGCCGCTTCACCTCTGCCAAGGCCGCCCGCGCCCACCTCGACGCGGGCGCGCGCAAGGTGCTCGTCAGCGCGCCCTCGGACGGCGCCGACGTCACCCTCGCCTACGGCGTCAACACCGACGCCTACGACCCCGAGCTGCACACGATCGTCTCGAACGCGTCCTGCACCACCAACGCGCTCGCCCCGCTGGCCGCCGTCCTCGACGGTCTCGCCGGCATCGAGCACGGCTTCATGACGACCGTGCACGCGTACACGCAGGAGCAGAACCTCCAGGACGGCCCGCACCGCGACCCGCGCCGCGCCCGTGCCGCCGGCGTGAACATCGTTCCGACCACGACGGGCGCCGCCAAGGCGATCGGGCTCGTGCTGCCGAACCTCGACGGCAAGCTGTCCGGCGACTCGATCCGGGTGCCGGTACCGGTGGGGTCGATCGTCGAGCTGAACACCACCGTCGCCCGCGAGGTGACGCGCGACGAGGTGCTGGCGGCCTACCGCACCGCGGCCGAGGGTCCGCTGGCCGGCGTCCTCGAGTACTCGCAGGACGCGCTGGTGTCGTCCGACATCACCGGCAACCCGGCGTCGTCGATCTTCGACTCGGCCCTCACCCGCGTCGACGGCCGCCACGTCAAGGTGGTCGCCTGGTACGACAACGAGTGGGGGTTCTCGAACCGCGTGATCGACACCCTCGAACTCCTCGCCGCCCGCTGACCTGCGACGGCCGGACCGAGCCCCAGGCCGAGCCCCAGGCCGAGCGCTGGACCGGGCGCCGGATCGCCGGGTCGGGACGCCGTAGGACGGCCCGGGTCGGTCCGGCCCAAAGCGGTCCGGTCCCGGTCAGCCGCCCTGGAGGGTCTGGCCGGGGCTGCGCAGGTAGGTCTCGCGGTAGAGCGCGGCGAAGCGGCCCGGGTGGTGGAAGCCCCAGCGGGCCGCGATGCCGGTGACCGTCGCCCCTTCCTGCGGGGCTGCGGCCTGCAGGTCCCGGTGGGCGTGGGACAGCCGGACGCCACGCACATACGCCAGCGGGGTGCTGTCCAGGTGGCGCCGGAAGGCGTACTGGAGGGCGCGGACGGTGACGTGCGCCGCCGCGGCGATGTCGGCGACGGTGATCGGCTGGTCGGCGTGGTCGTCGATGTACGCCAGCGCGCGGCGCAGCATGTCCGGATGGGCGTCTCGCCGGTCCGTGGCCGTGGGGTCGGTCAGCGCCGTGTTGGGGAACGCGGCGAGCACGCTCGCGGCCAGGTGCTGGGACGCCGTCGACGCGACCAGCGGCTGCTCGGCGAGCGCCGGATCGGCCAGGATGTGGTCGCGTACGTAGGAGATCGTGTCCCGCAGCCGTCTGCCCGCGTCGGCGGAGTGCGGCCGGTGCCCGGTCAGCCGGACGGGCTCGCTGACCGCCGTTCCCGCGGTGGACGCCACCTGGGTCAGCAGATCGGTGTCCAGCATGGTGATGTTGTAGCGGGCACCGCAGATGCGGCCCGCGTAGGACTGTGTCGGCGGCGCGAAGGAGACCACGTCCCCGGGGCCGAAGGAGTCCTCCACCCCCGGGTAGACGTGGTCGCGGATCGTGCCCTCGTGGACCACGCACAGACAGATCCGGCCCAGGGGCGTGACGGCGTAGCTCATGTCGAAGTCGAGGTCGAGCTCGTCGACGGTGACCGGGCCGAGGTCACCGCGGCTGATCCGCGCCCTGCTGGTCTCCGGGGTGCTGCTGCCGATGCGCATGGTGGCGTAGGCGCGACTGAGGAAGTCCTCGGTCAGCTCGAGGTCGTCACTGTCGAACGTGAGCGTGTGCATGCGCCCGGATCCCCTCGCCGCGGAGCGATCTGCCCCTCTCGGACTGCATCTGCCCCGCGTTCGGTTCCGGATGCCTGTGGGGGGCTCGTGGAGGGTGTGTTTTTTTCGTTGTGCGGATCGTCGTCTCCCATCTCGTTCGTTTACGGGATCGCGCGGGGGCGGTCCCGGCGCCCAGGCTGGTGACGACGTCACGCTCGCGGACGCGGACGTCACGATGACGCAGGCGTTCGTCTGCGGACAGGCGGCTGTCGGGGGCTGAGGAGGAGAGCGACCTCGTATGTCGGAAAACGACGAACTCGTCCGGAGAGTGGCCGCGCTCGAGCAAGAGGTGGAGCAGCTCCGGCATGCCCTGACCTCGCACGCCGTCATCGATCAGGCGATCGGTGTGGTCGCGGCGCTGTGCCGGCTTCCCTCGCAGGAGAGCTGGGACGTGCTGAAGCAGGTCTCCCAGCACACCAACATCAAGCTGCGCGAGGTCGCGCAACTCGTGCTGCGCTGGGTGGAGTGCGGCCGCCTGCCCGACGAGATCCGCCCCGTGATGCGCGCCGCGGTGGTCCGCACCCGGGAGCGCACCAGGGCCGGCGGCGCGCTCGGCGAGGCGGGGGCAGCCGCGCCCGAGCAGCCCTTCGTCCGCCGGGGGTGAGCCGTCGCCCCTGCGGACCCGGGCTGTCTCTGACATCCTCGGCCGTGTCCGCCGGACCTGGCCGGCAGGTGTCCGGCCGGCCCGTGGCGGTCCGGGGCGAGCTGCGGGAGGCGGCGGGGCGATGGGCGACAAGGGAGCCGGCGCAAGGGGAGCGGGCGCAAGGGGAGCGGGCGAAAAGGGGACGGCCGTGGCGGGCGCTGCCGCGCTGGTGGTGCGGCGCAGGCCGACGACGCAGGCCAGGGCCGCCGTCCTGGTGCTGCACGGCGGCCGGGAGCACAGCCGCAGGACGTCGAAGGCCTGGCATCCGGCCGCCCTGCGCATGCGTCCCGTCCTGCGGGCCGCGGCCGCGTCCACGGACCGCCGGGACGTCCTCGTCGGCGAGGTGCGCTACCGGTACCAGGGCTGGAACGCCACCGCGGACCCGGTGGACGACGCGGCACGGGCCCTCGACGAGACACGGCGCCTCGCCGGTGATGTGCCCGTGACCCTGGTCGGCCACTCGATGGGCGGCCGGGCCGCGCTGCGCGCGGCCGCCGACCCGGCGGTGCACGCTGTGCTTGCGCTGGCACCGTGGTGTCCGCCCGGCGAACCCGTCGCCCACCTCGCCGGGACCCGGGTCGTCGTCCTGCACGGCGACCGCGACCGGGTCACCGACCCCGCAGCGTCCGCGGAGTACGTGCGGCGGGCCCGACAGGCGGGCGCGCAGGCCGGTCTGGTCCTTGTCCGCGGGGGAGACCACGCGATGCTCCGGCGCGGCGCCGACTGGCACCGTGCGACGGCCGCGGTCGTCGCGCAGCTGCTGCGGGCGCAGTCGGCGCCCGTAGCCCTCGAAGGCCTGGCCGGACGGGCCTGCGCGGCGGAGAACCCCCTGCTCTGGTGACGCCGGACGCGCCCGGCGCCCGGACCCGCACGACCCTCCGAGGAGCCCCGCGTCACGCGCACCGCGGCGCATCGGGGACAATACGATGATGTCGCCGCTCGGCGGTTCCGCTGCCGGGCCGTCAGGCGACTGCCCGTAAGCGCCGGTTCGACCCGAAAGAAGAGCCTCCTCGGTGACCCCCGTCTTCGACGACACCCCGATCTACCACCGCCTCGTCAGCGAACGAGGTGATGTGCCCGCGCAGGTGCGCGGCGAGGCCGAACGCATCCGCCGCGAACTGGACCGGGTCATGAGCGCGCCGTCCTCCTTCACGCCGGGCCTGCCCGCGCAGCGGTCGTTCTTCTCCTGACTCCGTGAGGATCCGTCAGACGCCGGAAGGGCGGCGGTGCTTGAGGGACGGCCCGTTGTCAGTGGTGTGATGAAGGATGCCTCCGGAGAGAGATCAACTCCGGCTCGGCCGGGTAGGCGGTCTCCAGTCCCCGTCCAGGAAAGGTCACCGATGATGCCGACCACCGCCAATCGCCGGCCAGCCGCGGCACGACGTCTGCCCCTCCCGGACGAGCGCGGTGCGGGGAGCGTCGTGCGGAAGGCTCCCTCCCGCCCCACGGAACCGCTGAGCCGTGCCGGAGCCGACATCCTGCGCATCGTCTCCGATCCGCGCACCCCCGTCTTCGTCACCGAGCACGCGAACGGCCGGCGCACCTACGGCTACTGGCGGCCGTTGGACGCGGGCAGTGGCCGGGGAGGCTGCTACGTCGCCCTGTCCCGCGCCGAGTGCGACGCGCTGCACGGGGCCGGACGCATCACGCTCGGCGAGCCCGTCGCGGATCCGGCGAAGACGACCTACCGGGTCCGGCCGGCCCGCACCGCGCCCGCGGCCGCCCGGACCGCGTCCGTCCCCGTTCGCACCCCGGTCGGCCAGGCGACGCGAGGCCTCAGCGTGGCGCCGGCGGCACGGTGTGCGTGAAGCGGCGACCGGCCGGCCTGTTCGACCCGTTCGGGGGTAGGACTGAGCCGAGAAGACGAACGACGTCGACGGACCCCACGGGAGCAGAGCGATGAGCCTCATCCAGCGCATCAAGACGTTCGCCCGCAGCCCTCAGGGGCAGCGCACGATCGAGCAGGCGCGGCGTGCCGCGTCCGACCCGCGCCGCCGCGCCCAGGCCCGCGGCCTCCTCGCCCGGCTGCGCACCCGCCGCTGACGCCTCCTCACGGCCGCGCCGGACGACGTCGCTCCGCGCGCCGGACGCCGCCGTGACCGTCCGACGCAGTGAGGCAGCCGCCCTCACACACGGGAGCTGCCGCGGAGGTCGGCGCGAGGCGGCCGACGACCGCCGCTTTGTGCTGCAAAGCGGCTGGGGGAGCGCCCCGCGGCCGGCAGCGCTCGCGTCGCGCTGAAGGGAGCGCGCACGCAGGGCATGGTGGAGTCATGATCGAGCTCGCCGTGCTCTTCGCCGTCCTCGGGGCCGCCAGCAACGCGGTGGGCACGGCGTTCCAGCGCAAGGCCGCCTCCACCGTGGACCAGGGCGGCGGGGTACGCCTGCTGCTGGCCCTCGTACGGCGGCCCGCCTGGGCGATCGGGATCGCCGGCGTGGCCGGCGCGGCGCTGTTCCAGGCACTGGCGCTCGTCAACGGGCCCATGGCGCTCGTCCAGCCCGTGTTCATCCTCGAGCTCCCGTTCGCCCTGCTGGTGGCGGCGCCCCTGCTGCACCGGCGGCTGTCGGCCGACGGCTGGACGGCGGTCGGCGCGGTGGTGGGCGGACTGGCCCTCCTGCTGGCCGCGGCGGCCCCTTCGGGCACGCGCGAACAGGCGGCCATGGCCCGGTGGGTCCCGGTCCTGGTGATCGCCCTGGGAGTGATGGCCGGCGCGGTCCTGCTCGCCCGCTCCTCGTCCTCCCGGCTGTTCCGGGCCGCCGCGCTGGCCTCGGCCGCCGCGGTCGGCAACGCGCTGACCGCCGCCCTGCTGAAGTCGGCTACGGGCCGCCTCGCCGACGACGGCCTGCCCGCCTTTCTCGGGGCCTGGCAGACGTACGGCTTCGCCCTCACCGGCATCGCCTCCGTCCTCCTCCTGGAGAACGCCCTCCAGGCAGGTCCCCTCACCGCCTCCCAGCCGGCGCTGACCATCGGCGACGCCTCGGTGAGCCTCGTGCTGGGCGTCGCCCTGTTCGGCGAACGGATCCGCACGGGCTGGTGGCTGATCCCCCAGGTGCTCGGCGCGCTCGTCCTCCTCTGGGGCGTCCTGCGGCTGGCGCGTGTGGTGCCCCGGCCGGCCGAGGTCGTGCGGTGAGCCGCCCCGCACGGCGCGAGGCAGCCGCTGCGGGACTGCGGCGGGAGAGCGAAGGGAGGCGCGGCGACCGGACGCCGGCTCTCGCCGACGCTGCTGGAGACGTCGTGGGAGGCGCTGGAGAAGGGGGTGACGCGTGAAGCGGCGAAGGGCTCGTGGAGACAGCCGAGTCGGTGGGATGGCGGTGTCCGTGGCATGAGACATCGGGTAGCTTGCCGACGAGTGACGTACGGGACCGGGCGAGCGCGCGCAGCCCGCCGCCGCGGAGGGGGCGGGCCGGTGATGCCGAGGCCCGCGAGCCGGAGGGTCGGGGAACGGGATGCCTGACGGGTGGGAGTGGGACAGCTCACTGTTCCGGGGCAGCGCGGCCCACTACGAGCGCGGCCGACTCCCGTACGCTCCGGGCCTCGCCCGGACCGTCGTCGACGCCCTCGGTCTGGACGGCCGGGGCAGACTCCTCGACGTGGGCTGCGGCCCGGGCACCGTCCTGCTCGCCCTCGCGCGCCACTTCACCGAGGCGGTGGGCGTCGACCCGGACGAGGACATGCTGGCCGAGGCCGACCGCCGGGCCGGCCGTCACGGCGTCACCGCCCGCTGGGTGGCCGCCCGTGCCGAGGACCTGCCGGCGGGTCTCGGGGAGTTCCGGGCGGTGGTGTTCGCCCAGTCCTTCCACTGGACCGACCGTGACCGCGTCGCCGCCACGGTGCTGCGGATGCTGGAGCCGGGAGGGTTCTTCGTCCACGTCAGCGACCACAAGAAGCCGTCCCCCGATCCGACGCCACTGCCGTCGCCCGCGCCCCCGTACGACCTGATCGCCGCCCTCGTGCGCCGACACCTCGGCCCGGTGCGCCGCGCCGGACGCGGAGTGCTCGTGAACGGCACGCCGAACCGGGAGGACCTCGTCATGGCCCGGGCCGGGTTCGTGGACTTCCGGCGGCATGTCGTGCCCGCCGGGGGAGTGGTCGAGCGCACCGCGGACGACATCGTGGCGTGGGCGTTCTCCCGCTCCGATTCCGCGCCCCATCTGTTCGGCGACCGGCTGGGCGACTTCGAGCGGGACCTGCGCGCCCTGCTGCGGCGGGCGGGGCGCGGCGGCCGCTTCGCCGAACGCCTCCCGGCCACGGAGGTCATGACCTGGCGGACACCCCGCTGACCCCACCGGCGAGCGGTGGGCGGCAGGCCGCGGGCACGGCGCCCGGACGCGTCCGTGTCACTCCGGGAAGGCCACCGCGTCCTTCTGCAGACGCACGGCCGCCAGCAGGCTCAGGTCCGGTTCCGCCTTGCGCAGCGCTCTTACGGCCGAGACCGAGGCGAGGTCACCGGTGAAGCCGGCCGAGGCGAGCCGGGAGCGGACCCAACGGGCCCGCATCTGACCGTCGGTGGCGGCGGCGGTGGACTCGACCAGGGCGGCGGCGCGTTCCAAGCCGGGACGCTCTTCGGGCGAGGCCTCGGCGAGCGCCTGCCGAAGGGCGGCCGCGACCAGGTCCGAGTCCCGGACGGTCAGTACGGCGTCGTGTTTCCTGCTGAGTCCCGCGAGTCCCGTCATGTCGGTCATCGTGGCCGCCGAGTCCCGCTCCTGCCAAGCGACTTGAGCAGCCTCAGAGGAAGCAGTCCCGCACCGGGCGCCCCGTTGCCACCCGGTCGGCGAGTCCGCCACCGTGACCTGCCCGGGAGCGTGCCCGGAGCCCTCACATGCCCCGGAGCAAGGTCGCGGGCGCATCGAGAACCGAGAGGGCGTGAGAGGCCCGAGTGTGACATCGGCGGGCCGGAAAGTGATCCACCTTCCAGGCGCGCCGTGCACCCGACCCGATCGGGCACAGGATGTCGGGTCCGCCGGAGTGCGGCACGCCTAGCGTGGTGATCACGAAAAGGAAGGGGACCGGCGTGCTGGAGCGGCTCAACCAGGCCATGGACCACATCGAGAGCCATCTCGACCAGGTCGTCGACGTGGCGGTGCTGGCGCGCACCGCGGCCACCTCGGAGTACCACCTGCGCCGGATGTTCTCCGCGCTGGCGGGCATGCCGTTGTCGGAGTACGTCCGGCGCCGGCGAATGACGGTCGCGGGCGCCGACGTGCTCGCGGGGCGCGAGCCGCTGCTGGCGATCGCGGTCCGCTACGGCTACGGCTCGGGCGAGGCGTTCGCGCGGGCGTTCCGAGCCGTGCACGGCGTCGGCCCGGGCGAGGCCCGGCGCACCGGGGCCGCGCTCGTCTCCCAGCCCCGGTTGACCTTCCGTCTCACCGTCGAAGGGAGCAGCAGCATGCGCTATCGCGTGGTGGACAGGCCGGACTTCACCGTCGTCGGATTCAAGGCCCGGGTGCCACTGGTGCACTCGGGGCCCAACCAGGCGATCATCGACCTCGTGCGGGGGATCGACCCGGGCGTCCTGGAGGACCTGCGGACCCTCGCGGACCAGGAGCCGCTCGATGTCGTCGCGGTCTGCGACGACCTGGACCCGAGCCGCGCCGAGGGCACCGAACTCGACTACTACCACGGGGTGATCACGTCGGCGCAAGCACCCGAGGGGACCGCCCGGCTGGATGTCCCGGCCGGTGCATGGGCGGTGTTCACCGCCTCCGGACCGGTGCCGGAGGCCATCCAGGTCCTGTGGCGGGACGTGTTCACCGAGTGGTTCCCCGCCAACCCCTACCGCAGCCGCCCCGGCCCCGAGATCCTGCGCACCCGTCTGTCGGCGGACGGGACCGAGGCCGAGGCCGAGCTGTGGCTTCCGGTGGAACGCGAAGGGGGCTGAACCGCCGGCGCGCCAGGGCGCGCCGACCGCCGCGGCGGGGAGCCGCCTCAGCCCGCCGCCTCAGCCGGTCGCCCCCGGACCCGGTGCCTCAGCCCGCCTCCTCAGCCGGTCGCCCCCGGACCCGGTGCCCCAGCCCGCCTCCTCAGCCGGTCGCCCCCGGACCCGGTGCCCCAGCCCGGCGCCTCAGCCGGTCGCCCTCGCGACGAGCTCGGTGATGCGGGCCTCGGTGGCGGCGTCCAGCTTCGTCAGGGCGTACGCCGTGGGCCACATGGCGTCGTCGTCGAGGTCCGCCTGGTCGCTGAAGCCGAGGGTGGCGTACCGGGTCTTGAACTTCTGCGCGCTCTGGAAGAAGCACACGACCTTGCCGTTCCTGGCGTAGGCGGGCATGCCGTACCACAGCTTGGGCGCCAGGTCCGGGGCGGCCGCCGTGACGATCCGGTGCAGCCCTTCGGCGAGGACGCGGTCGGCGTCCGGCATGTCGGCGATCTTCGCCAGCACGTCCTTCTGGCCGTCCGCCTCGGCGGTGCGCGGGCTGCGTCGCGCGGTCGTCTTGAGGTCCCGGGCGTGCTCCTTCATGGCGGCGCGCTCCTCGGCCGTGAACCCGTCGAACTTCTCGGGGGCGGCGCTGTCGGCGGCGGACTGCTGGGTGTTCGTCATCTCGGATCTCCTCAGTCGACGGGCCATCAGATCGTGTGCACAGAGGGGTACTTAGGGGCTGCTGGGCGATCGCACGGGGCGGTCAGGCCAGCCAGTGGCCGTCGCGCATGAGGTCGCGGCCGGCCAGCTCGTCCGCCTCGCGCCAGCTCTGGACACGGCGGGGGGTGACGCGGAACCAGCGGTAGGGCGTGGTGAGGGTGCGCGGGTCGAAGCCGGTGCGTTCGGCGAACCGGTCGCCCTGCCGCGGCGGCAGGGCGTCGACGCCGAGGACCTCGGCCTCGCCCTCGATCATGCAGACGTCACGGGTGAGTCCGAGGGCCAGCCGGGCGATCCGGGAGGCTGCCAGGTTCCGGCCGGTCGGGCTGTCCGCCGGGGTAGCCATGAGCAGCGTGCGGCCGTCCCAGTCGAAGGAGAGCGGCACGAGGTGGGGCGTGCCGTCGGGAGAGGCGCTGGCCACCCAGACGTCGACGTCGTGGGCGAGCCGGTACTCGGTGTCGCGGCGGCGCACGGCGCGGGGGCGGGGGGCGGCCCCCGTGGGCCCGGGCTGCGGGTTTGTGGCTTCGGACGCCGGTGCTGACGATCCGCTCATGGTCCCTCCTGTGGTCGGCGGTGTGGTCGGGAGCGGCGCCGTGGTGTCCCTGCCGGGGCTCGAACGCCGTGGTCACAGACTCTCCCGAGCGCTGTGGCCGCCGCGTCCGTGCTCACCACGGAAAGCACCACGGAAAGCAGTCCGGGAGGGACCGCGGACAGCACCGCGGACAGGACTTGGCAAGCGCTGCGGACAGGACTGCGGAACGCACTGCGTACAGGACTGCGGAGAGGACTCGCACCTCCCGGGGCCTCGGGGCAGCCGCCGCGGATAATGTCCCGGTGTCCACTCCAGAGATCTCGGCCCGGGAAGCGGAGGTGCTCGCGCTGCTCGGCGAGCACCTCACCAACGCGGAGATCTCCGCGCAGTTGTTCATCTCGGTACGCACGGTGGAGTCCCACGTCTCCGCGCTGCTGCGCAAGCTCCGGGCTCCGGACCGGCGCACCCTGTCCCGCCGTGCGGCCGACCTCGCCCGCGCCGGGCGGACGCGCCCGGCGCCGGCACTGCCGACGCCCCTGACGGCGTTCGTGGGCCGGACGCGGGAGCGCGCCGACCTCGCCGAAGCCGTGAAGACGCGCCGGCTGGTGACCGCGGTCGGGCCGGGCGGGGTGGGCAAGACCCGGCTCGCGCTGGCGGTCGCGGCGCAGACGGCCGGCGACTTCCCCGACGGCGTGTGGTTCGTGGATCTCGCCCCGGTCACCGACCCCGGACGGGTGGGCGCGGCGGTCGCGGCGACGATGGGCACGGGCGAGCAGCCGGCCCGGGGCGTCGACGAGACGGTGCTCGCCGCGCTGACCGGCCATCGGGCCCTGCTGGTGCTGGACAACTGCGAGCAGATCATCGAGGGCGTGGCCCCGTTCCTGGAGCGGCTGCTGACGGCCTGCCCGGGAGTGCAGGTGCTCGCGACGAGCCGCGCCCGGATGCTGGTGCCGTTCGAGTGGGCCTTCGAGGTGCCGCCGCTGTCCTGGGCGGACGGCGCGGAGTCGGAGGCCGTGGCGCTCTTCGTCGACCGGGCGGCGGCGGCCGGCCGCGCTCCGGACGCCGCGGCGCGCGAGGGCGTCGCGGCCCTCTGCGCCGGCCTCGACGGGATGGCGCTGGCCGTCGAACTGGCGGCCGCGCGGTATCCCGCCCTGGGGCTGGAGGGCCTCACGGCCGGTCTCACCGACCAGTTGCGCATGCTCGCCGGAGGGCCGCGTGCGCACGACCGGCACCGCTCGGTGGGGGCGGTGCTGGACTGGAGCCACGACCTGCTCGAGCCGTGGGACCGGGCGCTGTTGCGCCGGATCTCGGTGTTCGCGGCGCCGTTCACGGCCGAGGCGGCGGCCGCGGTGGCCGCCTTCGCGCCGCTGGACCCGGCCGCGGTCGCCGACGGCCTCGGCCGACTCGCCGAGCAGAGTCTGCTGACCGCGACGCCGACCTCGGCAGGCGTCCGGTACCGGGCCCTGGAGACCGTCCGCCAGTACGGGACCCGGCGACTGGCCGACGCCGACGAACGGGCGGACGTCCGCTCCCGCCACCTCGACTGGTGCCTCGCCGCCGCGTCCGCCCTGGAGGACGCCCAACGGGCCGACGCCTCGGCGGAGTTCGCGGAGTTCGCGGCCCAGGGCCGCTGGGCACGGTTCGACGGGACGGCTGACGACCTGCGGACCGCACTGGCCTGGGCGGCCGGCAGTCCGGAGCGCCGCGAGGACGCCCGTCGTCTCGCACTGGCCCTGGCGGGCCTGGCCTTCGCCCGCACCCTGGTCGGCGAGGCCCAGCAGTGCTTCGAGCAGGCGGCCGCGTTCGCCGACACCGCGGGCGATCCGGCCGGCGCCGCGGCCGCACTGCGCCGGGCTGCCGGGGTGGCAGGCTGCCGCCGGCTCGGCGACGACATGTTCCGGCTGCACCGTGCCGCGGCGGACGCGGCCCGCCGGGCCGGCGACACGACGGCGGCCGGCCGTGACCTGGCGGCCGCCGCCACCGTCGCGTACCGCTTCTCCAGCACGTTCGAACAGGTTCCCACCGTGCAGGAGGCGGCCTGCCTGCTCGCGGAGGCGCGTGAACTGTCCCGCGACGCAGGCCCGGCGGCCGGGGCCGCGGTGGCGCTGGCCGAGGCGGCGGTGGTGGCGGACGCCTTCGGCGCGGTCCAGGGCGGCACGGACAACACCGCGCACGAGACGGTCGGACACGCCGAGCGGGCCGTGGAACTGGCCCGGCGGGCGAACGACCCGGTGGCCGAGTCCGCGGCCCTCGACGCGCTCTCCGGCGCTCACAGCTGGGCGGGCCGGCCGTTCGGGGCGGCGGACGCCGCCCGCCGCCGCATCGACGTGCTGACCGCGGCGCGGCGCACGCCCGCCGCCGCGCACGAGCGCATGGACGCCCTCGCGATGGCGTCCGCGACCGCACTCGGGGTGGGCGAGCTGGAACAGGCCCGGCGATGGGGCCGGCAGCTCGCCGGTCACCCGCTGCTGGCCGAGGCCGGCCATCACGCCGTCTCCTGGCTGCTGGTCGCGGACGCCCTCGCGGGCGCGGCCGACGACGTGCTCGCGGGCGGCGCGCGCTTCCTCGACGCGTGGGAGCGCGGCGGCCGGCCGCGGTCGTTCTCGCTCGGCCCGGCCGCCGCGTCCGTCGCGATGGTCCACGGGCTGCGCGGCGATCACGAGGCCAGGACGGCGTGGCTCGCGATCGTCCAGGAAGCCGGTCACGAGTCCGAGCACCGCCACGGCTACGGCGCCGTCTTCGACGCGACGGTGTCCCTCCACCACGGGGCGGCCGAGGCGGCCCTGGAGCGGGTGGCGCCGCCGCCGGACCGGGTGTGGAAGTGGGTCACCTGGGTGTGGCTGCACTGGTACGCGGCGGTGCGGGCGGAGGCGTCGACGCTGGCCGGACACCCGGACGCGCGCGAGCGGATCGGGGCCGCCCGCGGCCTGGTCGCCGGCAACCCCGTCGCCACGGCCCAACTGGACCGCTGCGAAGCGCTGTTGGACGGTGACCGGGCGCGACTGCTCACCGTCGCAGCGGCGTTCGAGGCGGCGGGCAGCCGATATCAGGCGGCCCGGACCCTGCTGCTCGCCGGGGACGCGCACGCGACCGCGGGCGGGGCGTCCCTCGCCGGTCTCGGCCTCGCACCTCGCGCCGGCTGAGCACCGGTTCCCGTTACGCCGTTCAGAAATGCTGAACACCGCTCCGCGGCAACGCCGTTCGAAAAGGAGAGGCGGCCGGCCCGGGGCTTTTGACAGGATGTCCGGGCTCCTCGTCCCCGGGAAAGGACCCGCAGACCGTGCCTCGTGCCGTCACCCTGATCCGCTCCGCCGCCCTGTCCGACGTCGCCGAGTACGCGTACGCGGCCACGGCGCCCGCGGAGTCACGTCTGATCTTCCTCGCCGGCGCGTGCCCCCTGAACGAGGACGGCTCCACGGCGGCGGTCGGGGACTACGCCGGCCAGGCTCGCAAGGCCGTCGAGAACATGCGGACGGCGCTCGCCGCCTCCGGTGCGTCGCTCCACGACGTCATCAGCACCCGGGTGCTCGTGGCGTCGGCCCGGCAGGAGGACCTCGTGACGGCCTGGGAGGTGGTCCGGGACGCGTTCGCCGACCATGACGTCCCGAGCACCCTGATGGGTGTCACCGTGCTCGGCTACCACGACCAACTCGTCGAGATCGAGGCCGTCGCCGCAGTGCTCGACGCCTGAGCTGCGGCGACCGCGCCGTGCGTTGTCCCGGCGCATGCTGCGGGCCCGGGCCGGCTTCGCAGCCGACCGGGACCAGGGCCGGCCCGCGCTCACCGCGGGCTCCGTACCGGTGAAGGTCCGGGCAGTTCCGCAGGACCGCCTGACCGACGACGCCCGGTCCCCGGCGCGCGGCATATGGCGGGACGTGCGGTTCGGCCTGCTGCGCTGACGACGTACCGGGCCCTGTGCTCGTCTCCCGGCGGGGCGGGGCGGGGCGGGGCGGGGCCCGCGGGCCGCTTTCGTCAGCCGCCCGGCGTGCCCAGCCAGGCGGCGATGCCGTTCAGGGCGCCCGCGCCGTGGTCCGACTCGACCTCGGCCGCGAGGTCGGCCACGCTGACGGCCCGCAGGGCCTCGCGGCGCGCGGCCTCGGCCGCGGCCATGGCGCGCGAGATCGCGCAAGGGGTCGTGCAGGCCTCGGCGGGAGTGGCCATCGGGCCGCGTTGGCGGATCTCCGTGCACACGAAGGCGGGGCCGGGGCCGTCCACGGCGTCCACCACATCGAGGACGGTGATCATCTCAGGGGGGCGGGTGAGGGCGTATCCCCCCGATTTGCCCTGCACGGAGTGGATCAGACCGGCCCGGGAGAGGGTCTGGAGCTGCTTGGCGAGGTAGGTGGGGGAGACGTCGTGCAACTGGGCGAGACGGGCGGCAGGGACCGGCTCGTGCACCGAGGTCAGCACGACACAGCAGTGCAGCGCCCACTCGACCCCGCCCGACATCTTCACGCGACTCACCTTACCCAGGCCCTTGACTCGGACATTCGATGTCCGAGTATTATCCCGGATAAGGGATGTCCGAGAAAGGGGCGGTTGCCCCCGAGGCGGGTGAGCCGTACGGACACGCGCAGGGCGACGAAGGGAACGGCCATGAAGATCGTGGTGGTGGGCGGTACCGGCCTGATCGGCTCACAGGTGGTCCGGCGGCTGAAGGAGCTGGGGCACGAGGCGACGGCTGCCGCGCAGTCGACCGGCGTGAACGTCATCACGGGAGTCGGCCTCGACGAGGCGCTCGCCGGCGCGGAGACGGTCGTCGACCTGACCAACTCGCCGACCTTCGACGAGGCGTCGCCCGCCTTCTTCCGGACGTCGATGGACAACCTGCTGGAGGCGGCCCGCACGGCCGGCGTCGGCCATGTGGTCGTCCTGTCCATCGTCGGCGTGGACCAGGTGCCCGAGCTGGACTACTACCGGGCGAAGGTGCTCCAGGAGGAACTCCTCGAGGCCGGCCGCATCCCGTACTCCATCGTGCGGGCCACGCAGTTCATGGAGTTCGTCGACGCGGTCCTGTCCTGGACCACGGACGGCGACACCGTCAGGCTGCCGCGCACGCCGATCCAGCCCATCGCCGCCGCGGACGTGGCCGCCGCCGTCGCCGAGGCGGCCGCCGGCACGCCCCTCGAGGGCGTCCGCGACATCGGCGGTCCCGAGGTCTTCACCCTCGACGAACTCGGACGCGTGACCATCGCCGCCAAGGGGGACGGGCGTCAGGTCGTCGTGGACGACGCCGCGGGCATGTTCGGCGTGGTCAAGGGCGATGTGCTCACCGCGCCCGACGGCGCCCGGATCGCCCCCACGCGCTACCGGGACTGGCTGGCGTCCGCGCGCTGAGCCGGTCGGAGTCGCCTGCGGGAAACGGCTCGGGCGGCGCCCGCGCGAGGAGCGCGGG
>NZ_JBMNDR010000045.1:0-73901 GCF_052543235.1 Streptomyces sp. SAS_272
GTCGTCGAGGCCCAGGCCTCCTCCGGGGTGCTGGTGGGCACGGGCACGGGGGCGACCGGCTGGCTCCGGTCGGTGTGGCAGGAGCGGGGCGGGGCCGGCAGCGAGGGTCGCCTGCGGCTGCCGGGGCCGACGGAGGACCGGCTGGTGTGGTTCGTCCGGGAGGCCTGGCCGTCCCCGGCGACCGGAACGTCCCTGGTCGCGGGGGAGCTCGCGGCCGGCGGCCGGCTGACGCTGACGGTCGAGTCGGAGCGCCTCATCGCCTTCGGCGACGGCATCGAGAGCGATGCGCTGGAACTGACGTGGGGGCAGCGGGTGCGCGTGGGGGTGTGCGGGGAGCGGCTGCGGCTGGCGGGGTGAGCGGCGCCGGCCTTTCACCGGCCGCTGCGGGCCCCCGTCACTTCACCGGCCGCTGCGGGCCCCGCGTCGCTCAGGTCCCCGCTGCCCGCCGGGCGCCCGCCCGCGCAGCTCGCACGGGCGGGGGGGAAGGCCCGGGGCCCGCCCGACGCCGCCACCGCGCTGCGCGCGATACGTCGCCGGACGGGCACGAGGCCGTCGGGGCCGGACGCGGGGGTCGTCGGCCGCGACTTCACAGCCGGGGGTCCACCGGTTCCGATTCCAGGGCGAGGACTCCGAACACCGCCTCGTGGACGCGCCACAGGGGCTCGCCCTCTGCCAGCCGGGCCAGGGACTCCAGGCCGAGGGCGTATTCGCGGATCGCCAGCGACCGTTTGTGGTTGAGGAAGCGGCCGCGCAGGCGGGCGAGGTTGTCGGGGCGGGTGTACTCCGGCCCGTAGATGATCCGGAGGTACTCGCGTCCCCGGCACTTGATGCCGGGCTGGACCAGGCGGCCCTCCTCGTCCCGGCACAGCGCGCCCAGCGGTTTGACGACCATGCCCTCGCCCCCGCGTCCCGTCATCTCCAGCCACCAGTCGACGCCCGCCCGGACCGACTCGGGGTCGGCCGTGTCGACGTACAGGCGGCGGGTGGTCCGGAGCAGGCCCGTGGTGTCGTGCTCCACCAACCGGTCGAGGAGCGACAGCTGTTCGTCGTGCGGCAGGTCGGTGAGGCTGCGGCCCTGGACGGCGAGGATCTGGAACGGGGCGAGACGCACGCCGTCCAGACCGTCCGTCGTCCAGCAGTAGCGTCGGTAGGCCTCGGTGAACGCCGCCGCGTCCGAGGCGCGTTCACGCTGGCGGGCGAGGAGGTCCGCGACGTCGACTCCCCTGGCCGCAGCGCCGTCCAGCGCGGCGAGCGCACCCGGGAAGACCGCGCCGGACGCGGCGCCCACGGCCGCGTACTGCGAGCGCAGCAGACCCGACGCTTTCAGCGACCACGGCATCAGCTCGGCGTCCAGCAGGAGCCAGTCGGTGTCCAGCTCGGTCCAGAGGCCGGCCTGGTCCACCGCCGCGCGTATCCGGCCGAGGATCTCCTCGGTGGTCTGCGCGTCGTCGAAGAACGGGCGGCCGGTGCGGGTGTAGAGGGATCCGGTCGGGCCTCGGTCGCCGCCGGCGGTTCCGAAACGCTTGCGGGCCGTTTCCGCGTCCCGGCAGACCAGGGCCACCGCGCGCGAGCCCATGTGCTTCTCCTCGCACACGACCCGTGCGACGCCGTCGCGTGCGTACTGCGCGAACGCCTCCGCCGGGTGCTCCAGGTAGCCGTCCACCCGGCTGGTGGCGGTCGGGGCCATGGTCGGCGGGAGGTAGGGCAGCAGGCGCGGGTCGACGGCGAACCGGCTCATGACCTCGAGGGCCGCGGCGGCGTTCTCCTCCCGGATCGAGATGCGGCGCTGGCCGTCGTAACGGGTTTCGACGATGCGTCGGCCGTGGACGTCCGCCAGGTCCAGCGGGCGGCCGTCGTGGCCGCCCGGAGCCTCGGACCGCAGCGGTTTCACCGGCTCGTACCAGACCTGCTCCGCCGGGACGTCGACGAGCTCACGCTCCGGCCAGCGCAGCGCGGTCAGCTTGCCGCCGAAGACGGCGCCGGTGTCCAGGCAGATGGTGTTGTTCAGCCAGGTGGCCTCGGGCACGGGCGTGTGTCCGTACACCACGGCTGCGCGACCCCGGTAGTCCTCGGCCCACGGGTAGCGCACCGGCAGGCCGAACTCGTCGGTCTCGCCGGTGGTCTCGCCGTAGAGCGCGTGCGAGCGGACGCGGCCGGAGGTGCGGCCGTGGTACTTCTCCGGCAGACCCGCGTGGCAGACCACCAGTCGGCCGCCGTCGAGGACGTAGTGGCTGACCAGTTCGTCGATGAACTGCCTCACCTCGGCACGGAACTCGTCGCTCTCGCCCTCCATCTGCTCGATGGTCTCGGCGAGTCCGTGGGTGTGCTGGACGTTGCGGCCCTTGAGGAACCGGCCGTACTTGTTCTCGTGGTTGCCGGGGACGCACAGGGCGTTGCCCGACTTGACCATGGACATCACGCGGCGCAGCACGGCCGGGCTGTCCGGGCCCCGGTCGACGAGGTCGCCGACGAACACGGCCTGCCGGCCCTCCGGGTGGACGCCGTCGGTGTAACCCAGCTTGCCCAGCAGCGACTCGAGTTCGGCAGCGCAGCCGTGGATGTCGCCGATGATGTCGAAGGGCCCGGTGAGGTGGGTCAGATCGTTGAAGCGCTTCTCGGTGACGACGGTGGCGTTCTCGACGTCCTCGACGCCCCGCAGGATGTGCACCTTGCGGAAGCCTTCGCGTTCCAGGCCCCGCAGGGAGCGCCGGAGTTCACGGATGTGGCGCTGGACGACGCGGCGCGGCAGGTCGGCGCGGTCGGTGCGGACGGCGTTGCGTTCGGCGCACACCTCCTCCGGCACGTCCAGCACGACGGCGATGGGCAGCACGTCGTACTGGCGTGCCAGGTCGACGAGTTGACGTCGGGCCTCGGGCTGCACGCTGGTGGCGTCGACGACCGTGCGACGGCCGGCCGCGAGCCGTTTTCCGGCGATGTAGTGCAGGACGTCGAAGGCGTCCCGGGTGGCGCTCTGGTCGTTCTCGTCGTCGGAGACGAGACCGCGGCAGAAGTCGGAGGAGATGATCTCGGTGGGCTTGAAGTGGCGGCGTGCGAAGGTGGTCTTGCCGGACCCGGACGCGCCGACGAGCACGACGAGGGAGAGGTCGGTGACTGGCAGTGCGCGGCCCTGCTTCGGGGGAATCCCGGTGTCGGTCATGCTGCCTTCGCCTCCTTCTTCTCGGTGCCTGCGGTGGCGCCGGCGGTTGCGGTCGCGGTTGCGGTCGCGGTGCTCATCTCGAACACGGCCATCTGGGTGGGCGGGCCGACCTCCGGGTCGTCCGGTCCGACCGGGGTGAACCGGACGTCGTATCCGTGACGCTCGGCGACCCGGGCCGCCCAGCCGCGGAACTCCTCGCGGGTCCACTCGAAGCGGTGGTCGCCGTGCCGGACGTGACCGGCCGGCAGGCTCTCCCAGCGCACGTTGTACTCGACGTTCGGGGTGGTCACGAGGACCGTGCGCGGGCGGGCCGAGCCGAACACCGCGTACTCCAGGGCCGGCAGCCGGGGCAGGTCGAGGTGTTCGATCACCTCGCTGAGGACGGCGGCGTCGTAGCCCTTGAGGCGGGCGTCGGTGTACGCGAGGGAGCCCTGCAGGAGCCGCACGCGCGAGGCCTGACGCTCCCCCATGCGGTCGATTTTCAGCCGACGGGAGGCGATGGTGAGCGCGCGCATCGACACGTCGACGCCGACGATCTCGGTGAACCGCGGGTCCTTGAGCAGCGCCTGGACCAGCTGGCCCTGGCCGCAGCCGAGGTCGAGGACCCGGGCGGCGCCCGCCTCGGTGAGCGCGGCGACGATCGCGTCGCGGCGCTGCACGGCCAGCGGGGTCGGCCTGTCCTGCGTCTCGGCCTCCGCCTCGACCGCGTTGTCGATCTCCTCGACCTCGCTGTCGTCGGCCTCGGCGAGCCGGACCAGTTCCAGTCGCTCCATCGCCTGCCGGGTCAGCGACCAGCGGCGGGACAGGTACCGGCTGGTGATCAGTTTCTGCTCGGGGTGAGCGGGCAGCCAGCCCTCGCCGGCGCGCAGCAGTTTGTCGACCTCGTCGGAGGAGACCCAGTAGTGCTTGGCGTCGTCGAGGACGGGCAGCAGGACGTACAGGTGCCGCAGGGCCTCGGCGAGGGTGAGCGTCTCCGACTCCAGGAGCAGGCTCACGTACCGGGAGTCGCCCCACTGCGGGAACTCCGTGTCGAGGGCGACCGGTTCGGCGCTCACCGTCCAGCCGAGCGGCTCGAACAGGGCACGGACCAGACCAGGGCCGCCGCGGGCCGGCAGCGCGGGCACCTCGACGCGCAACTGCCTTGCCTGTGCGGGCAGTTCGGGCTTCCCTGCGCAGACGCCGCGCATCGCGCTGGAGAACACGCCGCTGAGCGCCACCGCGAGCAGCGAGGAGGCCGCGTAGGGGCGGTCGTTGACGTACTGGGCGAGGGCCGCGTCGGGGGCGCCGCCGCGGCCCTCGCCCTTGCCGCGCCGGACCAGTGCCACGGCGTCGACCTCCAGCAGCAGCGCCGCGGTGCAGCGCTCGGCATCGGCCTGTGGATAGAAGACATGGGCCGTGCCGTAGGAGGTCGAGAACGCCTGCGTCTTCCCGGGGTGCTTGTGCAGCAGGAAGCCCAGGTCGGTGGCGGGGCGTTCGGGGGTGCCGGTGGTGCTGATCGTCAGGAACACGGTGGGCGCCTCGGAAGAGTGCGGATGGGGTGCGGGCGCGCTTGTCGCGTGCTCTCGCGCCCTCCAACCTAGCGACATCCCTTCGCCGGCACGCGGGAATTTCGGTCCGCCCGGGAACCGTCGGCCCTGGTCAGCCCCGGTCAGGCCTGGTCTGCCCCGGTCAGCCGTGGGGGACGGCGCGGACGGCCCGAGCCGGTGCGGATCGGTGCGGACGGCCGACGGCCGACGGCCGACGGCGGCACGGACGGGCGCGGCGGAGAGGCGGGCGGGCGGGCGGCGGAGAGGCGGGCGGGCCGACGGCGAGAAGGCGGGCGGCCGGGCAGAGAAGGGGCGGGCGGTCGGGCGGATGAGAGGACCGGATGACGGAAGCGGATGACGGGAGCGGATGACGGGACAGGAACGCGTGGCCCCGGCCTACGAGCCGATTCCGGTCCGCTCCCCCGCCCTCCGCCACGGACTGACTCCCAGCTTCCCCGTGGTGCCGAGGTCCAGGTGAGGGGTGACCGTCACCGGCGCGGCTCCGGCCGTGGCGCGCACTCTGACGTACGGGACGTCCACGGCGTCGCCGAATCCGGTGGTGTTGCGCCACATCAGCCCGGCGCTCGCCCGCTCGCCGGGCTTCAGGGTCACGGCCCGGGGCGGGTCGTCGAATCCGGCGACGGTGGCGATGCCGCCGCTGCCCTTCATCACCTCGACACCCCGGACCGGCTGGAGATCGTCGTCCAGCAGGCTCAGTCGCGGGTAGCCGTCGAGGGTGCGGTCCTTGGTTCCGCAGTTCTCCAGGAGCAGTCCCACGACCCGCAGCCCCATGGCGGAGTCACCGTCGTCGGCGGTGACCCGGATCCCGGAGGGCGGGCAGACTCCCGGTTCGGACGGCGCCTCGTCCGCGGGGACCCTGGTCACCTCGGCGACCTTCACCGTCGTCACCCTGGAAGCTCCCGGTACGAGCGTCCCCAGCCGCACGGTCCCGGTGACCGTACGGCCGGCCCCGACCGAGCGCACGGTCACCTTCTGGTTGCTCATGACCCCGCCCGTGCTCGTCGTGAAGTCGAAGAGAACGGTGTACGTCAGCGCGTCGGCCGTGGAGTTGACCACCTCGTAGGCCGCCGAGACGCCCGAGTCGGCGGGGAGCCCGCCGGGCAGCCGCTCGGCCCGGACGCCTCCTGCGGACTCGTTGGGCGAAGGGGAGGGGGAAGCAGACCGGGACGCGGACGCGGACGCGGAGGGGATGGTCACGGAGGTGATCCGCACCCCGTCGACCGCCGGCCGGTCGACGGGGGACGGCGACGCCGAACCACCCGCGCCGAAACCGCCGTCCTGCGTGCCGCCGTCCTGCGTGCCGGAGTGTTCCGAGCCGCACGCCGTGAGAAGCAGCACGGCGGCCACGGCCGGAAGGAGGAGGGCAGGTCTGCGCATCCCGCCACCCCATCAGGGGCCCGCCCGGCCGACCGTGACGGAAGCCACTCCTCCGGTCACAGCCATGTCACAGATCACCGGCGGAACACCCTCCCGGTGCTCGGACGCGCCGCCGAGCCCGCCCCCTCCCGCGTCCTACGGCAGTTGCGTCTGCACCTGCGCGGAGATCAGCTCCAGGTGGTCCAGGTCGTGCAGGTCCAGGACCTGGAGGTACATCCGCCGGGAGCCCTCCTCGGCGAAGCGGCCGATCTTGTCGACGACCTCGGCCGGGGAGCCGGCCAGCCCGTTGGCGCGGAGCTCGTCGACCTCACGGCCGATCGCGGCGGCCCGCCGGGCGATCTCCTGTTCGTCCCTGCCGACGCAGACGACGAGGGCGTTGGACAGGGTGATCGTGTCCGCGTCGCGCCCGATCTCCTCGGCGGCCGCCCGCACCCGGCCGAACTGCCGCGCGCTGTCCTCGACGGTGCCGAACGGCATGTTGAACTCGTCGGCGAACCGGGCGGCGAGCCGCGGGGTGCGGGTCGCGCCGTTGCCGCCGATCAGCACGGGGACCTTCGCCTGCGCCGGCTTGGGCAGCGCGGGCGAACGGGCGAGCTCGTAGTACGTGCCGTGGAAGTCGAAGGTCTTGCCGGGCTCGGTGGCCCACAGGCCCGTGACGATCTCCAGCTGCTCCTCCAGCCGGCCGATCTTCTCCTTCGGGAAGGGGATGCCGTACGCCGTGTGCTCCTCCTCGAACCAGCCTGCGCCCAGGCCCAGTTCGACGCGCCCACCGGACATCTGGTCCACCTGTGCGACCTGGATGGCGAGCACGCCGGGCAACCGGAAGGTGCCGGCGGTCATCAGGGTGCCGAGGCGGATGCGCTTCGTCTCCCGGGCGAGACCGGCGAGGGTGATCCAGGCGTCCGTGGGGCCCGGCAGACCGCTCACGTCGCCCATCTTCAGATAGTGATCGGACCGGAAGAAGGCGTCGAACCCGAGGTCCTCGGTGGCTTTCGCCACGGCGAGGAGGGTGTCGTAGGTCGCCCCCTGCTGGGGCTCGGTGAAGATGCGAAGATCCATGTCTCCATCCTGCACGCCGGCCGGCCCGTCCATCACTCTGGCTAGGCGCTCACCTTCCGGCAGGTCGCTCACCGTTGCGTCCCGGTGCTCACCGTTGCGACTGGATGCTCACCGTTGCGACCGGGCGCTCACCGTTCCGGTAAGGCGGCCTCCCGCTCCTCGCGTTCCTCGCGCGCCGTCAGCTTGCGCAGCATCTCCAGGACCCGGTCCCTGGACTCGTCCGCCGCGTCGATGGCCTCCATGCACTTCCAGTACGTGCCCTGGTCGTCCGCCGAGCTGGCAAGGCCCACCAGGGCGATGCCGACCTCGCCGAGCAGGCCGGCCAGATCGAGCAGCGCCTGGCGGGCGTCCTCAAGTTCGGTCAGTCGGGCGGCGAGCAGATCGCCCGGATCCAGGTCCGGGGCCCCCAGCACGCCGCAGCCCCGGCCGGCCAGTTCGGTCAGGCCCAGCGCCTCGCCGCGCAGTTCGGGCGGACCCGACACGGCGAGGCGACTGCCGATCGCCTGCGCCAGTGCCTGCGCCTGCCACACCTGCGTGAGGATCTCCACGCCTTCGCCGCTGCCCGCCAGTTCACGTCTGCTCGTCAGGATGAGCCGCACCGCGTCCATACGCCGCCCCGTCTGTCCCCGACGTGCTGGTTCGCACGTCCGCCCGAACACCCTTTTCCACTACCCAGAGTGAGGGCGTGAGGGGCGAAAAGCCAGAGGATGACGGAAATCTGTGGACAACAAATCGATTTCGGTCCGCCGGTCGACTGCGGAGAGTGAAAACGGACGCGGCGGCTCCGACGGCGGTGCTGAGGAGCGTCGCCGGTGCCGAGTCCGGAAAGGTCCACCGGCTCGCCAGACCTCTCCGGGCACGCCACCGGGCTCCGGTCACGGCGCCAGGCTCCGGGCAAGGCACCAGGGTCCGGTCAGTCAAGGCAGGCCCCAGGGTCCGGTCGCGGCACTAGGGAGCGGGAAACCGGCGCTCGTTGCGGTCGATCTTCGCGTCCAGCGCCGCCAGCGGGTCGATGCCGAGCACCTCGCACAGCTGCAGCAGATACGCGAGCACGTCGGCGACCTCGTCCGTCACCCGGTGGGCGGTGTCCGGGTCGTCCATCACGCGGGCCGACTCCTCCGGCGTCAGCCACTGGAAGATCTCGACGAGTTCGGACGCCTCCACGCTGAGCGCGGAGACGAGGTTCTTGGGCGTGTGGAAGGGCTGCCAGTTCCGCACGGCCGCGAACTCGGCCAGTCTGCGCTGCAGTTTCGCCACATCCAGGTGTCGTTCTGTCACGGACCCAGGTCTACCACCGTCACCCCGTCCGTACGGGCGGCCCAGGAGCCGTCGCTGACCGCGCCGACGCAGCGGATGTGCCCGCGTTCGGCCATCCGCACCGCCAGGCGCAGCAGTTCGGCGCGCTGCCGGACGTCGAGGCCGCGGTCCAGGCCGTCGGCGAGCAGGGTGAGGGTCTGCATCGCGGCCGGAACCTCGCCGGCCGGGTCCACGTCGAGGACGCCCGGCCCGGTGAGCAGCACCAGGGCGAGGGCGAGGTAGCGCAGTTCGCCGTATCCCAGCCGGGCGAGTTCCGTGCCCCCGCCGGCGCGGTCGAGCACCGCGCGGACCGTGCCGTCGGTGAGCGGTTCGGCGCGCAGGTCCACCACCGGCCCCGCGGGTCCGGTGGATCCGGCGGACAGTGCGGCCACCAGCGCCGCGTGCCGCCGTCCGCACTCTTCGCGGGTGCGCCACAGGACGTCGGCGAGGTTGTCGCAGCCGGTCAGCAGGCGGCCGGTGCCGGTGGGGACGGGGACGCCCATCCAGTCGGGCTGCGGGTCGCAGGCGAAGACCGACCTCAGGGCGACCACCATCTGCTCGGCGGCGGCCAGCACCTGCCGCTGGCCTTCGGTCTTGCCCGCCACGCGCAGCGGCAGCAGCGCGGTGCCGAGCCGGTCGTCGGGCAGCGGGGCGCGCGTCACCGGCGCGCAGCCGCCGGTGTGCCAGGCGGCCTGCACCGTGCGCCGTCCGGGGTCGCGCAGCGCCGTCTCCAGCAGTACGACGCCGCCCGCGCTCAGCCGCTCGCCCACGATGCGCAGCTCCGGCTCGGCCTGCACGGCGACGTCGAGCCGGACCGGCCCCGCGGGGCCGTCTGCCGTGCAGCCGATGCGGAACCCGCGGCGGCGCTGCGCGTCGGGCCGCGCCCCCTGCGGCACGCACGCGACCGGATCGGCGAACACCTCGGCCAGCCGGGCCCCTCCCCCGAGCCGCGCCAGCGCCTCGTACGCCCGCAGCGCCGTGCTCTTGCCGCTGCCGCTGGCCCCGGTGAACAGAGTGACGGCCCCCAGCAGGAACCGCGCGCGCCGGTGCCCCGCGAAAGCGGAGAGCCGCAACTCGGTGACGCAGGACCGCGGGTACCGCGCGGGTGCGGACGCGGTGTCGGCGGGCTCGGACGCCGGACGGGCGCGCGGAGGTACGAGGCCGCCGACGGACGCCGTCCGCACGCCGCCGCCACGAGGCGCAGCATGCTGCTCCGCCCCGCAGTGCGCCTGTGCCTCCAGCTGCGCATGCGCATGTGCATGTGCCTGTGCGGGCACTGTGGGGGGCGTGTCCGCGGTCGGCGCTCCGTCGGGCGCGGCATGCGAAGGCGCGGCGGTGGGCGGCAGGGAGGCGGAGGAGGAAAGCGACGAGGGCATGTCCGGACGGTAGGACTCCGCTGCCAGCCGAACCGTTACGCCCCGACAAGCTTCCCACCATCGAGCGACGTGCCCCGCGCCCTCAGACCCCCGGTGCGCCCGCCCCTTCCATGATTCCGCCGACCTCGGTGCCCGGCGGGGTGAGCAGGAAGACGTTGCGGTCGACCCGGTGCATACCGCTGGCCAGGCCGAAGACGACGCCGGTGGAGAAGTCCAGCACCCGTTTGGCGGTGTCGGTCTCCGCCCCGGTCAGGTCGAGCAGCACCGGGATGCCCGCCATCAGTGTCTCGGCGACCTCGCGGGCGTCCGCGAAGACGTTGACCCTCAGGACGACGAAGCGGCGCCGGGTCTCCGTCTCGGCGTCCGGGAGCGAGCGGTGGTCCACCGCCGAGGGCCACGCGTCCCGGCCGCGCAACGGAACGACCTGAGCGAGCCCTTCCCACTGTTCGTCGGTGACGTCGTAACGGTTCACCGGTACCCCCAGAACTGACTCGCCTTCAATGCATGCACCAGTCAATTCTTACGCCAAGTCACCCGTTCGGCCCAACAGCGACACGGACCGCCATCTCACCGGTCCCGCACGGAGGCCGCCCGTCGGGGTCCGAACCTCGTCAGGCCGGCTTGCGGGTGAAGCGGAGGGTGGCGGTGACGGCGGCCGTTCCGCGGATCATGCCCAGCTGGTTCCAGCCCAGGCCGAACTCGCCGCGGTCCACCGCGAACTCCGTCTCCAGGGTGACGGCGTCGGAGTCCGCTCCGCTCACTCGGGCGGTGAGGGACCGGGGCCGGCTGATGCCGCGCACGGTGAGCTGACCGGCCACCTCGACCGTCCCGTCGGCGCCGAGTTCGGCGGAGCGCACCGTGAAGGTGATCTCGGGGTGGTTGTCGGCGTCGAAGAAGTCCGCGCCGCGCAGATGGGCGTCGCGCTTGGCGTTCTTCGTGTCGAGGGACGCCGCCTGGAGGGTGAGGACGCCGGTGGCGGTGCCGTCGGCCGCCACCTCGCCACCGCCGTCGACGGCGGTGAACACGCCCTTGACGGTGACCAGGCCCCACATCGTCCGGTGCTTGAGGGCGACGGCGGAGGCGCCCGCGTCGAGCTGCCACAGTCCGGTTTCCACGGCGACGGTCATGGCGGTACTCCCTGGTGGTCCAAATTTGGATGATGTGAGGAGCACGCTATCCGGTAATCCAAATCTGAACAATAGAGTCGTGCAAATTTGGACTACAGATACACTGGGAACCATGGCAGACCCCGCTGAGCACCCCGCCGACCTGCCCGCCTGCCCGTCCGCGCAGGGCTCCGGCAACGGCCTGCTGCCGCCCGAGCTGCGCGGGTGGATGCTGCTGCTGGCGGCGACGGGAGCGGTGGAGCAACGACTGCGATCCGTGGTCAAGGACCGGCTGGACGTCTCGCACGACGAGTTCCTGGTCCTGTGTCTGCTGGCAGAGGAGCCCGGGCAGGGCCTGCGCATGACCCGTATCGCCGAGCTGCTCGGACGCCCCAAGACCCGGCTGACGTACCAGATCGCCTGTCTGCAGCACGCCGGTCTCGTCACCCGCCAGTCGGTCTGCGGCGACAAGCGCGGGGTGGAGGTCGCCCTCACCGACAAGGCCCGCCGGCTGCTGCGGGAAGCGTCCGGGGCACTCGCCGGGACGGTCACCGCGGCACTGGACCACGTCATGGGTCCCGAGCAGTGCGCCGCCCTGAGCGGTCTGCTGCCCGACGTCGCGGCCAGGGCCGAAGCCCAGGCCGCGGCGAGCGCCGGGTCCGACGCCCGGGCGGGCGCGGATCTCGAACCGGCGGCCTCCGACTGACGGCCCGGGCGCCGTCACTCCCGGCGCGCTGCCGCGCCTCGCCTGCCGCCGCTCGCCGCCACTCCCGTCGCCGTAGCTCCCCTCGCCCTGCCACGCCTCGCCTGCCGCCGCTCGCCGTCACTCCGGCGTCCTGCCGCCGCTCACCTCGCCCTTCGTGCCGCTTCTCCGCGCTGAGCCCCCTCACGAGTGGTAGAGCACCCGTACGACCATCGAGTCGGCGGGCAGGCCGTCCAGGCAGGCGTTGAACACTCGCGCATAGTCGGGGCCGCCGCCCTCCACCCACCGCCCGTCGAGGGTGAGCAGGGCCGGAGTCAGCAAGACGGCGACCGCATGACGGGCGACGTACGTCTCCAGGTCCTCGTCGAAGCGGAGGACGGGGTCCGAGGCGAAGCGCTCCTCCAGAGCGGGGTCGGCCCTGATCGCCTGGATCAAGGGCTGTCGACAGAAGGCCGCCACGGCCGCCTCCTGGACCTGTTCGGGTTCGAGGGCGGCCCTGGCCCGCTCCTCGAAGTGATGGAAAGGCAGCGCCGGCGGGTGGCGGTCGGCGAACGCGCGGTACGCCGTCCAGTCTCCGGCCGCCCTGCGGGCCTCGGCCGCGCGAGCCGCGCCGAGGTCGAGGATGCCGCGCGGACCGCCGTGACAGCGCGAGGGCGGCAGGTCGTCAGGGGGTTCGGTCCAGTCGTCGTACCGCACGAGCCGCGGGTCGTCCTCGTGGCCGGGCAGCACGTCGAGGAGACAGCCCGCCCCGGAGACGAACCAGTAGCTCCACTCCCCCACCCAGTCCGGATGAGGGCGGTCCTCACGGTCGTACCAGAAGGGAGCCATCGCCTGTCCGATCGCCTGCTTCAGCCCGTCGGGTCCGACGGGCGGCAGACAGACGGTGATGCGCTGCTTGGCCATGCTGTGCCGTCCCCTTATGTGGTGTGGTGCTATCGGGTGGTGCGGTTCTGCTGCTGCGGTTCTGCTGGTGCGGTGCCGTGCTGCCGGGTGGTGCGGTTCGGCTGGTGCGATGCGGTTCCGCGTGGTCGCGTCCACGTCGGAGGCGCTCACGCCACCCGGCCGATCGAGCATCGGGTTTCCGCCTTGCGAAGCAAGCCGGTTGCCCCTCTTGACGTTCTGGCCCTACCGGGGCGAGAAGAGTGAGGTGAATTGCCTCAGGCATATTCTCGCGCAGGTAAAGAGGGATTCCCCCTCCGTCGGCCGGCGGCCCGGACGACTCACCGCCGAGACCGTTCCGCCCACACCGGGGACGTCACCGTGGACCGTTCATGATCAATTCATGCGGTGGTCGTGTCCGGTCGGCCGGCCCGCCACCTCGGACGCCCGCGGCGGCACGCCACCGTGCACGAACCGGGCGGTCACCACCGAACCGGCTTGCGCGGAAGGCCAGTTGCGACTCGCCGTCCGCCCGCGCGCGCAAGCCGGGCCCAAGGGCCGGACGAGCTGCTGCAACGCGCGTCCGCCACAACGAACCCGTAGGCGGTCACCGGGTGACGGATCAGCCCCAAACCTTAAACACAAATTACGCACATCCTCTCTTCATACCGGCTTCCCATGGTCTAGATTGACCTTGCTTCGGCCGTTCGAACACGAGGCGACCGTAATGATCTATTGGTCTGGCGCTGCGGAAGGCCGGTAAGCGCGTCCTCGAAACCGGACGTGGGGGTGATCAATTCCTTGGGCCCGGAAGGGCCTTGGATGCGGGGAGCGTCCAAGGCATTCGACGGGTCGCCGCACACCTCGAGAGTCGGGCAGGACGCATGAGTCCACTGCCGCCGGGGTGGGTGTTCGAGTAGTGCCGGAGTACCGGGACGTCATGCGCGGGAGGCGGGGGCCTGCCGCGGGAGGACCGGCGCGGCACGGGGGGCGGGGGCCTCCCGAGGGGAGGGACAGTACGGGGGGCGGGGGCCTCCCGGGGGGAGGGATCAGTGTTAGGCGAACACGTCGAACCACTGGGGAACCTGGGGGGTTCTGTGCGGCAAGGGGAGCTAGTCAGCCCGTTTCCGTCGGCGCGCGGGCGTCTGGAGAACGACACGATCAGCCGGCCCGCGATCGACTGGGAGCAGCGGTACCGACGCACCGTGATCATCAGCGACACCGTGGCCACCGCCTTCGTGGTGGCGGGCATCGGCAACTTCTTCGGGGCCCGGGACGCGGCCAACTGGCATGAGAAATGGGGCATTCTCGCGTTCGGCACCGAGCTGCTGGTGCTGGGGGCGCTCGCGGTCAGCCGGTCGTGGGCCCCGGCCGTGCTCGGCCAGGGCGCCGAGGAGTTCCGCCGGCTCGGACGCTCGCTGTTCGCGGCGACCGTCGTCCTGGCACTCGGCGGGATCGCGCTCACCTCGCGCAACATCAAGCTCTGGATCTTCGTCGCGATCCCGGCGATCGCGCTCGTCACCATGACCGCGCGCTATCTGCTGCGTCTCTCACTGCACCGGCAGCGCAAGGAAGGACGGTGCCTGCGTCCGGTGCTCGCCGCCGGCAGCCCGGCCACCGTGCAGGACCTGATCACCCGCACCCGCAAGTTCCCGCACCTCGGCTGGCGGGTGGACGCGGTGTGCACGACGGACGGTCCCGGGCTCGACGGCGACCTGCTGGACGGGGTGCCGGTGGTCGGCCGGCTGTCGGACGTCGCCAAGCACGTCCACGGCGACGGTTACCGTGTCGTCGCCGTCACCCCGGATCCGCACTGGTCACCGCACCGGCTGCAGCGGCTGGCCTGGAACCTCGAAGGCACCGACACCGAGATGGTCGTGGCCCCCGTGCTGATGGAGGTGGCCGGTCCGCGGCTGCACATCGACGCGGTGCTCGGAATCCCGCTGCTGCGGGTCAGCATGCCGACCTTCACCGGGGGGCGCCGGGCGGTCAAGGGCGTCGTCGACCGGATGGGCGCGGCGGTCCTGGTGGTCCTGTTCGCGCCGCTGATGGTGTTCGTCGGGCTGCTCGTGCTGGCGGACAGCCGGGGTGGGGTGTTCTACCGCCAGCGCAGAGTCGGCAAGGACGGCGGCGAGTTCACCATTCTCAAGTTCCGCACCATGGTCGCCGACGCCGACCGGGCGCGCGCCCAGCTGGCCGACCTCAACGAGGGCGCCGGCCCACTGTTCAAGCTCCGCCGGGATCCGCGGGTGACCCGGGTGGGAGCAGTGCTGCGGCGGTACTCGATCGACGAACTCCCGCAGCTGTTCAACGTGCTCACCGGGTCGATGTCGCTCGTCGGTCCGCGGCCTCCGCTGCCGGAGGAGTCCGCCGCGTACGGCCCGGACATCCGGCGGCGGCTGCTGGTCAAGCCCGGGCTCACCGGCCTGTGGCAGATCAGCGGACGCAGTGACCTGTCGTGGGAGGAGGCGGTACGGCTGGACCTGCGGTACGTGGAGGACTGGTCGCTCGCCCTGGACACGGTGATCTTGTGGAAGACGCTGCGTGCGGTGCTCTACGGCCAGGGGGCCTACTGATGCGCGGGGGGCTGGGAGCCATCGGCCCCGCCGACGTGCGGACCGCAGGCCGCGAGGGCCTGCGCGGGGGGAGGAACGGGTCATGAAGGTCAGCGTTTTCGGGCTCGGCTACGTGGGCTGCGTGTCGGCCGCGTGCCTTGCCAGCATGGGTCACGAGGTCATCGGGGTCGACGTCAACCAGGTGAAGGTCGACCTGGTCAACGACGGCAAGGCCCCGGTGGTCGAGGAGCGGATCGGCGAGCTCATCGCCGACGTCGTGCGGACCGGGGCGCTGCGCGCCACCGGCGACGTCCGCGAGGCGATCATGGACAGCGAGATCTCGCTGGTCTGCGTGGGCACGCCGTCGGAGCCCAACGGCAGCCTGTGCACGACGTACTTGGAGCGGGTCACCGAGGAGATCGGCGCGGCACTGGCCGAGCGGGGCGGGCGGCACACCGTGGTGTTCCGCAGCACCATGCTGCCGGGCACCTGCCTGAACCTGCTGGTGCCGATCCTGGAGAAGTACGTCGGCGGCACGGCCGGGGTGGACGTGGGGGTCGCGGTCAACCCGGAGTTCCTGCGCGAGGGCACGAGCGTGCGGGACTTCTTCGACCCGCCCAAGACCGTCATCGGCGAGCTCGACCCGGCGAGCGGCGACGCGGTGGCGGCGCTGTACGAGGGTCTGTCCGGCGAGGTGTTCCGGGTGCCGGTCCCGACGGCCGAGGCGATCAAGTACGCGGACAACGCGTTCCACGGGCTCAAGATCGGCTTCGCGAACGAGCTGGGCGCGGTGTGCCAGGCGCTCGGGGTGGACTCGCACCAGGTGATGGACGTGTTCCTCGCCGACCGCAAGCTGAACATCAGCCCCGCCTATCTGCGGCCCGGCTTCGCCTTCGGCGGCTCCTGCCTGCCCAAGGACCTGCGCAGCCTGGTCCACGCGGCGCAGCGGGCCGATGTCTCGGTGCCCATCCTGTCCCATGTGCTGCCGTCCAACTCCGACCATCTGCAGCGCGCGGTGGAGCTGGTCGAGCGCACCGGGAAACGCCGGGCGGGCCTGTTCGGGCTGTCCTTCAAGCCCGGCACGGACGACCTGCGTGAGAGCCCGCTCGTCGAGCTGGCGGAGCGGCTTTTCGGCAAGGGGTACGACCTGAAGATCTACGACGCCAACGTGAGCCTGTCCCGGCTGCTCGGCGCGAACCGCGAGTACATCGAGACCCGGCTGCCGCATCTCGCGCAACTGCTCGCGGACTCGGTCGAAGAGGTGCTCGACCACGCCGAGGTGTGCCTGGTCGGGACGAAGGATCCGGCCGTGCTGGCGGCGCTGCCCCACGGCGACGCCCCGGTGATCATCGATCTCGTCCACCTTCCCGACGCCGACGTGCGCCGGGCCGAACAGGGGTACGTGGGCCTTGCCTGGTGATGCGGGAAGCGGCGACCGGCCGGGCCGGCGCGCGCTGGTCCTGGTGGAGAACCTGTCGGTGCCGTTCGACCGGCGGGTGTGGCAGGAGTGCACGACGCTGCGCGACGCGGGCTGGACGGTGCACGTCATCTGTCCGCAGGGGAGCAAGCGGGACACCGAGCCGGAGGCCGTGATCGACGGGGTGCGGATCCACCGTTACCCGTTGCGCGCGGCCACCGGGGGGCCGGCCGGCTATCTGCGCGAGTACGGCTCCGCGTTGTGGCACACGGTCCGGCTGGCCCGCAAGGTCGGGCCGGTCGACGTGGTGCACGCCTGCAACCCGCCCGACCTGCTGTTCCTGCCGGCTCTGTGGCTGAAGCGGCGCGGTGCGCGGTTCGTCTTCGACCAGCACGACCTGGTGCCCGAGCTGTACCTCTCCCGGTTCGGCCGCGGCAAGGACCTGCTGTACCGCGCCGTGTGCGCGCTGGAACGGCGGACCTACCGGGCCGCCGACGTCGTGCTCGCCACGAACGAGAGCTACCGGGACGTCGCGGTGCGGCGTGGCGGCAAGCGGCCGGCGGACGTGTTCGTGGTGCGCAGCGCGCCCGACGTCGAACGGTTCCACCCCGTGCCGCCCGAGCCGGAGTTGAAGCGCGGCAAGCCTCATCTGCTGTGCTATCTCGGCGTGATGGGCCCGCAGGACGGCGTCGACTACGCCTTGCGGGCCCTTGCGAAGCTGCGCGACGAGGTCGGGCGGAGCGACTGGCACGCGGTGTTCGTGGGCGGCGGCGACACCTTCGACGCGATGGTGGAGCTGTCCGGGCGGCTCGGGCTCTCGGAGCAGGTGCAGTTCACCGGGCGCATCCCGGACGCCGATCTGGTGCGCTACCTGTCCACCGCGGACGTGTGCCTCTCCCCCGATCCGAACAACCCGCTCAACGACGTGTCGACCATGAACAAGGTCCTCGAGTACATGGTGATGGGCCGGCCGGTCGTCTCGTTCGACCTCCGGGAGGCGCGGGTCTCCGCCGGTGACGCCGCCGTGTACGCGGCCGCCGACGACGAGGCCGAGTTCGCCCGGCTCATCGCCCTGCTGCTGGACGACCCGGAGAAGCGGGCCCTGATGGGCAAGATCGGCCAGGAGCGGATCGGCGGTCCGCTGTCCTGGCGGAACTCCCAGCGATCGCTGCTCGCCGCCTACGAGGCTGCCTGCGGTGACCGGACTGCGGTGACGGCGCGCGACCCTGACACGGCAGGGGAAGGCCGCACCTTTGAGCGATGACACGATACGCCTGGTCACCATCGGGCGGATTGTCCGCCGGCGCTGGCGGCTGCTCACCGTCTTCGCCCTGATGGGTGCGCTCGTCGGGTACGGCGCGTCCCTGCTGTTCCCGCCGCGCTACACGACCTCGGCGTCGGTGCTGCTGCCGGGGACGTGGGAGGAGCGCGAGCTGCTGACGCAGACGGAGGTGGCGACCAGTTCGGTGGTGGTCGACCGCGCGGCCGCCACGCTCGGCTGGACCGGGGTGAGCGGCAGCGACCTGCGGGATCAGGTCGGCGCCAAGGCCACCGACGGGAACATCATCAAGATCTCCGGCACGGCCGACACGCCGGAGCGTGCGCAGCGGCTCTCCGACCAGGTGGCCAAGGAGTTCGTCTCCTACGCCACCCGGATCGCGAGCGAGACCGCCGACCCGGGGGCGGCGGAGGAACTCGCCGCGCTCCAGCAGTCGGTGGAGGACACCAGCCGCCGCATCAGCAAGCTGGCCGACGCGACCGATCCGGGAGAGACCGTCGAGAGCGTGCAGACCCGTACCGAGCTGGAGAAGCTGCGCACCGCGCTGCGGGAGGCCATCAGCACCATCAAGCAGGCCGACCCGGTGGACGACGAGGCGAAGAACATGGTCGTCATGGGGTCGGCCGCCCGGCCGACCGGTGAGGCGCCGCCGACGAGGACGCAGCTCGTCGGCGGCGGAGCGCTGCTGTTCTTCCTGTTCGCGGTCATCGGCCATCTCGCCGCCGGGCGGATGAGCCGCCGGCTGCGCGGTGAGTCCGAGATCGCCGCGGCGCTGGGCTCGGCGCTGCTGGGCACCGTCGACGTGCCCGTCGAACGGCCCGTGCACCGGCCGGGAGGCCGTGGCCCGCGGACGTGGCTGCGCCGGCTGCTGGGCCTCGACGTCCGGTGGGACATTCCGGCCCCGCAGCTGTCCGGCGACGAGGCCAGCAGGCAGATCCGCTATCGGCGGGTGTGCTCGCGCCTCCGGGACCGGCTGCCGTCCCCGCAGCGGCTGCTGGTCCTCTTTCCCGAGGGTGACGAGATCGCCCGCCGGGCGGCGGGGCAGCTCGTCGCCCTGGCCGGGAGCGATCCGCTGCTGCGGGCGGTGGCGGTCCCGGTGTCCCGGCCGATGGTGCCGGACCGCGGGAAGGAGTCGGGGGCCCTGGTCGTGCTCAGCGCGGGCAGCTGGACCGCTGGGGAGCTCGCCGGCGTCTCCGAGGCGTGTGCGGACGCGGGGCACGCCGTCGTCGGCATCGTCCTCGCCGGTCCGGTCCGGGCGACGCGTTCGGCCGACCGACCGCGGCGCACCGCCGTGCCCGCGCCCACGAGCTTCGACGGCGAACGGGACGACGCGACAGGAGTCACAGGGTGACGACGAGTACGACCGCGGAGTCGTCGACCGCCGCTCCGCTGCTGGATCTGCAGAACCTGGTGGCGGCGGTACGCCGGCGTCGCCGCCTCTGGTGCTCCCTCGCGCTGCTGGGGCTCCTCGCCGGCGCGGCGGTGGCGTTCCTGCTGCCGCAGCCGCCGACCGCGGTGACCAAGGTGCTGGTCGCGCATGAGGAGGACCAGCCGAACGACCCCGGAACGCTGATCCGCACCGACGTCGCGCTGCTGCAGACCACCCGGATCGCCGAGCAGGCCCTGAAGTCCCTCCGGTCCCAGGAGAAGGCCGAGGACTTCATGCAGGACTACAGCGGTACCGGTGTGACCAACAACGTGCTGCAGATCACCGTGACCGGTGACAGCGACGCGGAGGCGGTGGCCCGTGCCGGGGCGTTGGCCGACGCGTTCGTCGCGGACCATGTGCGGCGGATACAGGAGGCCTCGAAGGCCGAGGCCAAGGCCCTGCTCGACCAGCGTGACCAGCTGAAGGCCCAACTGGCGCAGGTCAACAAGACGATCGGCGACGGAACCGAGGCGAGCGGCCCGGGGTCGTCCGCGGACCTGGAGTCCCTCTACGCCCGCCGGGCCGAACTCACCTCGCAGATCACCGATTTCAGCCAGCGCGCCGGGGAGGCGAGCATCGGCACGCCACGGCTCGTCGCCGGCACGCAGATCGTGGACGCCCCGTACGCGGTGCGGTACTCCCTGCCGAGGACCGCTGCCACCGACGCCGCGATCGGGCTCTTCCTCGGGCTGTTCCTCGGGCTCGCGCTCGCGGCGGTGGGCGCGGTGGTGGCGGACCGTCCCGTGCTGCGCCGGGAGATCGCCGCGAACCTCGGCGCCTCGGTCATCGCGGAGCTGCCCCACCGGCCGGGCGGGCGATGGCAGCGCCGCCGGGTCCGGGCGTCGCGCGAACGGCTCACCACGTCCCTGGCCCGCGCCGTGCGCGGGTCCGCGGAGCCGGTGTCGCTGCTGGAACTGGGGTGCGCGCGCAACACGAGCGTGATCGCCCTGGACCTCGCGGGGGCCCTGGCGGCGGAGGGGCCGGTCGTCGTCGTCGACGGTCTGCCGGGCAGACAGCTCGCCGATCGCCGCCCGAAGCCGGGGGACCCGGCCGTGGTCACCGGCGAGCGGGCCGCGGCCGAGTCGCCGCAGGGCCGCCGGATCGGCGTCGGCTCGGTGGCGCCCGGCACGGCGTGGACCGATCTGCAGTACCTCGGCACCCGGGCCGTGCTCGTGGTGCGGGCCGGGCACGGCAGCGCGGCATGGCTGCACACCGTGGCCCGGCAACTCGCCGACCAGCACATTCCGGTGATCGGTGTGGTGCTGATCGACCCCGACCCGCGTGACCGGACCGACGGCACGCTGTGGGACGGACTGCGCACCGCGCCGCGCGACCGGAACGAGCGGCCGGCCCGGCAGACGGGCAGGGTCCCGCGGCGGGCGGAGCGGCAGCCGATGTGGGCGGCGCGGGTGCCGGACAGCGACCAGGAGGCTCAGTAGCACATGTGTGGCATCGCAGGAACGTACCGATGGCCGGACGGAAAGGTCGTGACCGACCGGCTCACCGACACTCTCGCGCACCGCGGTCCGGACGGGGCGGGCCGCTACGGCCACGCCGTCGGTGACGGCGAGGTGCACCTCGGGCACCGCCGGCTGGCCATCATCGACCTGTCCGAAACCGGCGCCCAGCCGATGGTCTCGGACGGCCTCGTGCTGACGTACAACGGCGAGCTGTACAACGCGCCCGAGCTGCGTGCCGAGCTGGCGGCCGCCGGGGTGCGCTTCCGGGGCACCTCCGACACCGAGGTGCTGCTGGAGGCCTGGCGGCGATGGGGCACGGACTGCCTGCCCCGGCTGCGCGGCATGTTCGCGTTCGGGATCTTCGACGAGCGCACCGGCGACCTGGTGCTGGTCCGCGACCAGCTCGGCATCAAGCCGCTGTTCCTGCTCCGGCGCGGCGAGGGCCTGGTGTTCGCCTCCGAACTGAAGGCGCTCGCCGCCGTGACGGGCGGATCGCTGGAGGTGGACCACGCGGCGCTGGTGGCGTCGCTGCTGTACTACTGGGTGCCCGACTCGCGGTGCGCGTTCCGCGAGGCGGAGAAACTGCCGCCGGGGAGCTGGCTGCGGTGCCGGCCCGACGGCCGGGTGGAGCGCGGCCGGTTCTGGAGTCTGCGGGACGTCGCCGCCGAGGGCAGGGAGCGGGCCCTGGCCGGCGAGCAGCCGGACATCGCCGCCGTGGTCGAGGAGTCGACCCGGCGCCATCTCATCTCCGACGTGCCCGTGGCGACCTTCCTCTCCGGGGGGCTCGACTCCAGCTATCTGACCGCGCTGGCCGCCCGCGACCGGCCGGGGATCTCCGCCTACACGATCGGGTTCCGCGCCGAGGACGCCAAGTTCGAGGCGATGCCGGACGACCTGCGCTACGCCCGGCAGGTGGCCGGGCGGTTCGGCGTCGACCTGCACGAGATCGAGATCGCCCCGAACGTGCTCGATCTGCTGCCGCAGATGACGTACCACCTGGACGAGCCGATCGGCGACCCCGCAGCGATCAACACGTTCCTGATCTGCTCGGCCGCCCGGGAGGCCGGGGTCAAGGTGATGCTCTCGGGGATGGGCGCCGACGAGCTGTTCGCCGGCTACCGCAAGCACCTGGCCAACCTGCTGGCGCTGCGTTACCAGCGGGTCCCGCGGCCGGTGCGGCGCGGTCTGTCCGCGGCCGTGGACCGGCTGCCGGTCGCCTCGGCCCGCCGCGGGTACCGGTCGGTGCGGTTCGCGAAGCGGTTCCTGTCCTTCGCCGATCTGCCGGAGGAGACCGCGTTCCGGCGCAGCTACACCATGTACGACCGGGGCGAGTTGCTGGCCCTGATCGATCCGGACCTGGCCGGGACGGTCGACGACGTGCTGACCGAGCACGCGGACGTCTACCGGGACAACGACCTCGACGACTTCGTCAACCGCATGTGCCTGGGCGACGCCCGTATGTTCCTGCCGGGCCTGAACCTGGCCTACACCGACCGGTCGAGCATGGCCGCGTCGATGGAGGTGCGCGTGCCGTACGTGGACGTCGAGGTGGTCAGGGCGGCGTTCGCGGTACCCGGCGCCCGCAAGATCGTCGGACGGCAGGGCAAGGCCGTTCTCAAGGAGGCGGCCGTCTCGGTCCTGCCCCGGGAGATCGTGTACCGGCCCAAGGGTCTGTTCAGCGCCCCGCTCAGGGCCTGGATGAGCCGGGATCTGGCTCCGCTGGTGCGCGAGGTGGTGAACGACGGCGAGCTCGTCCGCGCCGGGATCCTGCGCCGTGACGCGCTGGCGCGCATGGTCGCCGAGGACGCCGCCGGACAACGGGACTTCTCCAAGCATCTGTGGCATGTGCTGACCCTCGAGCACTGGTATCGCGGCGCGACCTCCGGGTCCGGCCGGAACTCCCTTTGACGACGGCGTAGAGACAAGAGGACTTCGGGTGAAACAGGTCGTACAGAACTACAAGAGCGGTGAGCTGGCGCTGCTCGACGTGCCGGCGCCGGGGTGCAAGGCGGACGGTGTGCTGGTGCGCAGCGCCTACTCGCTGATCTCCACCGGGACCGAGCTGATGAAGGTGTCCGAGGCCGGCATGTCGATGCTGGGCAAGGCCCGCTCGCGGCCGGACCAGGTGGCCAAGGTCGTGCAGAGCGTGGCCGCCAACGGGGTGCCCGCCACGTACCGCAAGGTGATGGGCAAGCTGGACTCGTACACGCCGCTGGGTTACTCGCTGTGCGGGGTGGTCGAGCAGGTCGGCGCCGGGATCGACGACGTGAAGGTCGGCGACCTCGTGGCCTGCGCCGGGAACGAGCACGCGTTGCACGCCGAGCTGAACTGGGTGCCGAAGAACCTCTACGCCCCGGTGCCGGACGGCCTCGCCGCGCAGCACGCGGCCTTCGGCACCGTCGGTTCGATCGCGCTGCAGGGCGTCCGGCAGGGCGAGTCGCGGCTCGGCGAAGTGGCCCTGGTCATCGGCCTCGGGTTGATCGGGCAGCTGGTGGTGCAGCTCCTCGCCGCCTCGGGGGTCCGTGTCGTCGGCGCCGATCCCGACCCGGTGCGCTGCGAGCTCGCCGAGCGGCTGGGCGCGGCGGCCTGCGGCGATCCCGCCTCGGCGGCCGTGGAGAACGCCGTCGCCGAACTCACCGACGGCCATGGCGTGGACCAGGTGTACCTGGCCGCGGGCGGCGGCAGCAACCAGCCCGTCGAGCTGGCCGCCCGGCTGAGCCGGGACCGCGGCCGGGTCGTCGACATCGGCAAGTGCCGGCTGGACCTGCCGTGGAACGCGTACTACGAGAAGGAGCTCGACGTCCGCTTCTCCCGCAGTTACGGCCCCGGGCGGTACGACCCGGCGTACGAGCTGGAGGGGCGGGACTACCCGATCGGCTATGTGCGCTGGACCGAGCGCCGCAACCTGGCGTGCTTCCTCGACCTCGCCGCCCGCGGCCGGGTCGACGTGGAGCCGCTGATCTCCCACATCGCCGACTTCGACGAGGCCGTCGAGACGTATCAGCGTCTGAAGGACGGCGAGTTGAAGGCCGTGGCCGTGCTGTTCCGGTACCCCGGGCAGAAGGAGGAAGCGGCACAGGCGCCCGCGCAGGAAGCCCCCGCGGTGACCGTGCCCGCGGTGCGCCGTGGCACGGCGGCGCCCTCTTCGGCCCGGGCCGCCAAGACGTCGGTGCGGCTGGCGTTCGTCGGCGCCGGGAACTACGCGACGTCGATGCTGCTGCCGCACCTGGCGCAGCGTGACGGCGTCGAGTTGTCCACGGTCGTCACCACGACGGCGCTGTCCGCGGCCAACGCGAAGCGGAAGTTCGGCTTCGCCGCGGCGACCACGGATCTCGACGCCGTGCTCGGCGACGCATCCGTCGACGCGGTGTTCGTGGTCACCCGCCACAGCTCGCACGCCGAGCTCACCCGCAAGGCGCTGCTGGCCGGCAAGACGGTGTTCGTGGAGAAGCCGCTGGCGCTCTCCGAGGACGAACTGGCCGGTGTGCTCGCCGCGGTGGAGGAGTCCGGCAACGACCGGCTGCAGGTGGGCTTCAACCGCCGCTTCGCGCCGCTGCTCACGGAGGCCAGGAAGCGGTTCGGGGCCCGGACCGGACCGGCGAGCCTGCGCTACCTGGTCAACGCGGGCCGCCTCGATCACGGCAGCTGGTACCTCCGGCAGGGCACCGAGGGCTCGCGGTTCGCCGGCGAGGGCGGCCACTTCATCGACACGGCGAGCTGGCTGCTCGAAGCCGATCCGGTCTCGGTGTACGCGACGGCCGCTCCCGGCAACGAGGACCTTCAGGTCGTGCTGCGCTACCCGGACGGGTCCACCGCCACCATCAGCTATGTCACCACCGGCGCGCCCGGCTTCCCCAAGGAGACGCTGGACCTGGTCGCGGACGGCAAGGTGATGCGGCTCGACGACTTCGTCCGTGCCTCGGTGTACGGGCGCAAGCGGTGGGTCAGTTCGCGGCTTCCCAAGGCCCGGGACAAGGGCCAGTCCGCCGAACTGGCCGCGTTCGTGCGGGCCGTGCGGACGGGCGGGCCGATGCCGGTGCCGCTGGAGTCGCTGGTCGCCACCACGGCGGCCACCCTCGCCGTGCAGACCGGCCTCGCCGGCGGCGCGCCGGTGACGCTCACGGGGGCGCGATGACGGTGAGTGCGGGGAGTCCGGGCTGGTACCTGCGGCGGCTGTCCCGGATGGGGCCGCGGGAGGTCGCCGGCCGGGTGGGCGACACGGTGCGCAGGCGGCGATGGCGGTCGGCGCGGCCGGCCGGGCCGAGCGTGACCGGCGCCCGGTTCACCTCGGTCCTGCCGGCGGGGACGGTCGCCGCGGTGCCGCCGGACGCCGCGAAGCGTCTCGTCGCCGAGGCGGACAGGCTGATGGCGGGGCACGCCGAGTACTTCGGGGTGGACCGCGACGACCTGGTCGACCCGGACTGGTTTTACGACCCGAAGACCGGGCGCCGGGCGCCGGAGGGCTACGCCTTCGACGTGCCGTACCGCGACGAGGACGCCGTCGGGGACATCAAGCAGATCTGGGAGCTGTCCCGGCATCACCATCTCACCGTGCTCGCCGCCGCCTACGCGGTCACCGGGGACGAGCGGTACGCCGAGCGGGTGGCAGGGCACCTGCGGTCGTGGTGGGCCGCCAACGCGCCGCTGCGCGGGGTCCACTGGACCAGCGGCATCGAGCTGGGCATCCGGCTGCTGTCCTGGGTGTGGGTCCGCCGCCTGCTCGACGGCTGGCCGGGCGCGGCCGAGCTGTTCGAGGGCAATCCGGTGGCGCTCCGGCAGATCTGGCACCACCAGCGCTGGCTGGCGGCCTTCCCGAGCCGGGGGTCCTCGGCGAACAACCACGTCATCGCCGAGACCGCCGGGCAGTTCGCCGCGGCCTGCGCGTTCGACTGGTTCCCCGCCTCGGCACGCTGGCGGGCCGACGCGCTGCGGTCGCTGGAGCGGCAGTTGCGCGCCAACACCTTCCCCTCCGGCCTCAACCGCGAGCTGGCGAGCGAGTACCACGGGCTGGTGCTGGAGCTCGGTCTGGCGGCGGTGGCCGAGGCGGACGCGGCGAACGTGCCGGTGCCCGCGACGGTGCGGCTGGTGCTGCTGCGGATGACCGACGCGCTCGCGGCCGTCGTGGACGACCGGCTGCGGCCGCCGCGCCAGGGGGACGCGGACGACGGGCACGGGCTGGTCGTCGACGGCGCGGGCACCGACCGCTGGGGCTCGCTGCTGGCGACCGGGGAGGCGGTGTTCGGCCGGCTCGCCTGGTGGCCGACGGTGACCGGCGCCGATGTGCGCACCCCGCTGCTGGCCGCGCTCGTCCGGCCGTACGCGAAGGAGGGGACCGCGCCGGCCGTGTCACGCCCGGCGAACCGGCCGGACCATTTCGCCGACGCCGGCATGACCGTCCTGCGGGGGCCGGAGAAGATCTGGTGCCGCTGCGACGGCGGCCCGCACGGATTCCTGTCCATCGCCGCGCACGCCCACGCGGACGCGCTGTCCGTGGAGGTCCGGCACGACGGGGTGGACGTGCTCGCCGACCCGGGGACGTTCTGCTACCACGGGCAGCCCGCGTGGCGGCGGTACTTCCGCTCGACCCTCGGCCACAACACCCTGGAGCTGGACGGCGAGGACCAGTCCGTATCCGGCGGTCCGTTCCTGTGGACCCGGCACGCCCGCAGCCGGGTCCTGGTCGCGGACACGTCCGGCGCCGGTGAAGGGGGGACGGTCCGCTGGTGCGCCGAGCACGACGGCTACCGGCCCTCCGTGCACCGACGCCGGGTGGAGCTGACGTCCGCGAGCGAGCTGCGGGTGGTCGACGAGGTGCGCGGCCCGCGGCGGGCCGTGCGCCTGGTGTTCCACCTCGGCCCGGCGGTCACCGCCGAGCTGGCGGGGAACCGGGCGCAGCTCACCTGGACCCGGGACGGCGAGGACCGCTCCGCGGTGCTCGACCTGCCAGGACAGCTGTCCTGGGGGGCGCACCGCGGGGAGAGCGACCCGCCGCTGGGCTGGTACTCCGCCGGCTTCGGGCGCAAGGAGGCCGCCACCACCCTGGTCGGCGCCGGTTTCACCGACGGCACGGAGGGCTTCACCACCGTGCTCAGGTTCCAGGGTTAGGGAGGGGAGGGCGCGTGGGGATCACGTGGCGGCACCGGGCGCTGCCGGCGGCAGCGCTGGCGCTGGCGTTGGCGGCGGCGACCGGCTGTGACGGCGGCACGACGGACGCGACGCCGAGACCGACCGCCGCGCCCTCCGCGCCTCCGACGTCCGTGGCCCGGGTGTGCGCCAAGCCGGCCGCCGGGCCGGCGAAGGCGCCGGCGGGCGCGGTGACGGTCGACCCCGCGGTGCCCGGCGACCTCGCCGCGAAGAGCGAGAGCAGCCCCCCGCACACCACCTTCTGGCTTCGGCCGGGTAGGCACACGCTCCTGTCGAACCGCTACGACCAGGTGATCCCCAAGGAGGGCGACGTCTACCTCGGGGCGCCGGGCGCGGTGCTCGACGGCCGCAGGAGCAACCACTACGCGTTCGGCGGCGCGGCCGCGGACGTCACCGTCCGCTACCTGACCGTGCAGAACTTCGTCGCGCCCCGCGACGAGGGCGTGGTCAATCACGACTCGGCCGACGGGTGGGTGATCGAGCACGCGACGATCCGGAACAACTCCGGCGCCGGGCTGATGGCCGGAGCCCGCCAGCAGGTCCGCGCCAGCTGCCTGCGCGACAACGGCCAGTACGGGATGAACGCGTACAAGGCCGGCGATGTCGGCGGCCTGGTGGTCGAGGGCAACGAGATCGTGGGCAACAACACGGACGACTGGGAGCGGCAGCGGCCGGACTGCGGCTGCAGCGGGGGCGTCAAGTTCTGGGCGGTGAACGGCGCGGTCGTACGCGGCAACTGGGTGCACGGCAACCGTGGGACCGGGCTGTGGGCTGACACCAACAACAACGACTTCCTCATCGAGGGCAACCTGATCGAGGACAACGACGGTGCGGCGCTGATCTACGAGATCAGCTACAACGCGATCATCCGGAACAACACGATCCGGCGGAACAACTGGGTCGAGGGCCGCGCCTACGCCGCCGCCGGCGACACGTTCCCGTTCGCGACCGTCTACATCTCCGAGTCCGGGGGCGAACCGCGGGTCCGGGCCCGGACGGACAAGCTCGAGATCTACCGCAACGTGCTGGAGAACAACTGGTCCGGGATCACCCTGTGGGAGAACGCCGACCGGTTCTGCAACAGCCCGGCCAACACCTCGTCCGGTGACTGCACGTTGCTGGTGAAGGACACCGGCCGCTGTGCGCAGCCCGCGATCGCCGAGGCGCCGCTGTACTCCGACTGCCGTTGGAAGACCCAGCGGGTGGACATCCACGACAACCGCTTCGTGCTGGACAAGTCCGTCGTCGGCTGCACGGCGAAGTGCGGCCTGATGGCGGTGCTGTCCAACTACGGCACCTATCCGGACTGGTCGCCGTACCAGGGCGAGCGGGTCGCCGAGGCGATCACCGGCGGGCAGCACAACCGGTGGCACGACAACGTCTACGTCGGTCCGTGGACCTTCGTCGTCCACGACGCGAGCCGGACGGTCGACGTCAAGCAGTGGCAGGCCGCGCCCTACCGCCAGGACGCGGGCAGCGCCTTCCGCGCCGGGGACGGTGGTTGAGATGAGTTCCGCGGACACCGGCGCCGCCCACACGTCGAAGATCGTCGGGACGGTCTGGGGACTGCTCGTCCTCAACACCCTCGGCTCCGCAGGGGCGGTGACCATCGTCCCGCTGCCCCGCTCCCTCATCCAGATGGTCACCATGGGCTCGCTGGTCGCCGCGTTCGCGCTGGCGCTCGTGGTCAACCCCCGGGTGCGCATCCGGGCCAGCGCCTACGTGTTCCTGCTCACCCTGCTGCTGGTGCCGAGCCTGATCTCCAGCGTGGACCAGGGGGCCGGGCTCGGCGCGCTGTTCCGCTGCTTCCGGCTGGCTCTCTTCGTCGGCACGCTGTGGCTGCTCAGCCGCTGGTGGGACGGCGGCCCGACGTTCGTCCGGCACCACATCCGGATGTACTACGCGGTGCTCGCCTCGGTGGCCGCCGGCCTGGTCGTCTCCCCGGGCGCCGCGCTGCCCGACCTCTACGGCGGGCGGCTGGTCGGCGCGTTGTGGCCGCTCACCCCGCCGCAGATCGGACAGTACGCCGCGGTGATCATCGGGCTCACCGTGCTGCTGCTCCTCGGCCGCCGCACCGACCGCAGGAGCGCCGCCGTGGTGATCGTGCCGTCCCTCGGCCTGCTCGCGCTGACCCACACCCGCACGGCCACGCTCGGCCTGGTCATCGCGCTGGTGCTGGCGATCACCTCACTCGTCCTGACCAGCGCCGCCGCCCGTCGGGTCTTCTCCTGGGGGGTGTTGTGCGCGGCGGTGGCCGCGGTGGGGTTCAGCTCCGCGCTCCAGGCGTGGTTCCTGCGCGGGCAGAGCCAGGAGAACTTCGCCAGCCTCACCGGCCGGGCCAAGGTGTGGCACGCGCTGCTGGCGGCGCCCCGGACGACAACGGAGCACCTGTTCGGCACGGGTCTGGGCGACAAGTCGTTCGGCGGGCTGCCGATCGACAACAGCTGGCTGGCCGTCTACAACGAGCAGGGCGTGACGGGCATCGCGCTGGTGGCGACGATCATCATCGTGCTGGGCGGCGTCGCGTTGCTGCGGCCGCCGTCGCTGTCGAGGGCCTGCGCGATCTTCCTGATCAGCTACTGCGCGATCGCCTCGTACACCGAGGCCGGTCTCGGCGACGCCTCGCCGTACCTCCTGCACCTGGCCGTGGCCGCCTCGCTGCTGGCGGCGCCCGCCGAACCCACTCCCCCGTCGGGGCCCGAAGTCCCTCGGCGTCCCGTCCCGCGCTGGGCCCGTACAACGGAGGTGACCTGACCATGCACGTCCTCGTGGTGCACAACCGCTACGCCTCGGCGCAGCCGAGCGGGGAGAACAAGGTCGTCGACCAGGAGGTGGCACTGCTGCGCGGGGCCGGGCACCGGGTCGAGGTGTTCGAGCGGCGCAGCGACGACATCGCCGCCCGGTCGTTGCCGGGCAAGGTCGCGATACCGCTGCTGGTGCCGTGGAACCCCGCGGTGCGCAGGGAGCTCGCCGCGAAGCTGCGCGCCGAGCGGCCGGACGTGGTGCACGTCCACAACGTCTTCCCGCTCCTGTCGCCGGCGGTGCTGGCGGCCTGCGCCGACGCCGGTGTGCCCGCCGTCGCCACGCTGCACAACTACACCCAGATCTGCCCGCCCGGCACACTGCAGCGGGACGGCCGGCCGTGCACCGAGTGCGTCGGGTCCACGCCGCTGCCCGCCGTCCGGCACGGCTGCTACCGGAACTCCCGGCTGGCGACGGTGCCGCTCGCGGTCAGTCTGTCGGTCAACCGGCGGCGGTGGTGGTCCGGCGTGGAGCGGTTCTTCTGCATCTCCGCGGCGCAGCGCGACGTCCTGGCGCAGGCCGGCATGCCGGCCGAACGGCTGACGGTGAAGCACAACTTCGTGCCCGATCCGGACGACCGGCGCGTGGGCGCCGGCGAGCATCTGCTCTACCTCGGCCGGCTCGCGGAGGCCAAGGGCGTGCGACTGCTCATGGCCGCCTGGGACGAGATCGCCGCCGGCGGCGGTGTCGGCGTGCCGCTCGTGATCGCCGGCACGGGACCGCTGGAGCGGGAGGTGGCGGCCTGGGCGGCGGGCCGCGACGACGTGCGGTACGTCGGCCTGTACGACACGGCGGAGTGCCGCAAGGCCGTCGCCGGGTCGGTGGCCGTGGTGGCTCCCTCCACCTGGCTGGAGGCGTTCGGCCTGGTGGTGGTGGAGGCGATGGCGGCCGGGGTCCCGGTCGTCGCCGCCGGGCACGGCGCCTTCGTCGAACTCGTCGAGGAGGGGGTGAGCGGGCTGCTGCACCGGCCGGGCGAGGCCTCCTCGCTCGCGTCGTGCCTGCGCCGGATCACGGACGGCACGGTCCGCAACCAGGAGATGGGCCGGGCGGCCCGGCGCCGGTACGAGCAGGGCTTCAGCCCGGCCGTCGGCCTGGAGCGTCTGGTGGAGGGGTACCGCACCGCGATCGCGGGTCGGTCCGGGGGCGGGGACAGCCCGCCCCCGGTAGGGGACAACAGCACTGACTCGCGGCGGGGGCGCCCGCGCGAGCGGGATGGGGGCAGTAGATGACACGATGCCGACTCTGCGGCTCGGCGGCGCTGGCGAGCGTCGTCGATCTGGGGGCGACCCCGCCGTGCGAGAGTTTTCTCGCCGCGGACCGACTGGACGATCCGGAACCGGCGTACCCGCTGCATCTGCGGGTCTGCACCGACTGCTGGCTCGCGCAGATCCCTCCGCTGATCACGCCGGAGGAGACGTTCAAGGAGTACGCGTACTTCTCCTCCTTCTCGACCTCGTGGGTGGAGCACGCGCGGACGTTCGTCGCCGACGCCGTGGAGCGGGTGGGCCTCGGCCCCGACGCCTTCGTGGTCGAGGTCGCGAGCAACGACGGGTACCTGCTGAGGCACGTGGTGGACCGGGGGATCCGCTGCCTCGGCGTGGAGCCCTCGGTGAACGTCGGCGCCGCGGCGCGGGACGCGGGGGTGCCGACGCTCACCGCGTTCCTGGATCCGGCCACCGGCGCGCAGGTGCGGGCCGAGCACGGCCCGGCGGACCTGGTCGTCGCCAACAACGTGTACGCGCACATCCCGGACGTGGTCGGGTTCACCGAGGGGCTGCGCGCCCTGGTCGCCGACGACGGCTGGGTCTCCGTCGAGGTGCAGCACCTGCTGACCCTGATCGAGGAGAACCAGTACGACACGATCTACCACGAGCACTTCCAGTACTACACGGTCGCGTCCGCGGCCCGGGCGCTGGCGAGCGGCGGGCTCACGCTCGTGGACGTCGAGCTGCTGCCCACGCACGGCGGGTCGATCCGGTTGTGGGCGCGGCCGTCCGAGGCGGCCGGCGAGCCCACCCGGCGGGTGGCCGAGGTGCTGGACCGGGAGAAGGCCGCGGGGCTGCAGGAGCTGTCCGGGTACACCGAGTTCTCCGCGCGGGTGGCCAAGGTGCGCCGGGACCTGCTGCGGTTCCTCATCGAGGCGGCGGAGCGCGGTGAGACGGTCGTCGGCTACGGCGCACCGGGCAAGGGCAACACCCTGCTCAACCACTGCGGCATCCGGCCGGACCTGCTCCCCTACACGGTCGACCGCAACCCCTACAAGCACGGCAGGTTCACCCCGGGCACCCGCATCCCGATCCTGGAGCCCGAGCAGATCGCCGTCGACCGGCCGGACTACGTCCTCGTCCTGCCGTGGAACCTGCGGGCCGAGCTGGTCGAGCAGCTGTCGTTCGTGCATGCCTGGGGCGGCCGACTCGTCTTTCCCATACCGGAACTGAGCATCGTCGAGGTCACGTCATGAAGGTCGTACTGTTCTGCGGCGGCTACGGGATGCGGATGCGCAGCGGCGCCGCGGACGACGTGCCCAAGCCGATGGCGATGGTCGGCCCGCGGCCGCTGATCTGGCACGTCATGCGCTACTACGCGCACTTCGGGCACACGGAGTTCATCCTGTGCCTCGGGTACGGGGCCCACCACATCAAGGACTTCTTCCTCAACTACGAGGAGACGACGTCCAACGACTTCGTGCTGCGCAAGGGCCGCACGGAGCTGCTGTCCACCGACATCGCCTCCTGGACGATCACGTTCGTGCAGACCGGCATCGAGTCGCCGATCGGGGAGCGGCTGCGCCGGGTGCGGCACCACCTGGACGGCGACGAGATGTTCCTCGCCAACTACGCCGACGTGCTGACCGACGCCCCGCTGCCGGAGATGATCGACAACTTCGCCCGGCGCGACGCCGGTGCGTCGATGATGGTGGTGCCGCCGCAGTCCTCGTTCCACTGCGTGGACCTGGGCGAGGACGGCCTGGTGGGGGGCATCACCGCGGTGAGCGACATGCCGCTGTGGGAGAACGGCGGCTACTTCGTGCTCCGCCAGGAGGTCTTCGACCACATCCCGGAGGGCGGTGACCTGGTGGCCGACGGATGCGCCCAACTGGCCAAGCGCGGGCGGCTGGTGGCGCACCAGCACCGCGGCTTCTGGAAGCCGACCGACACGGTGAAGGAGCGGGCCGCGCTCGACGACGCCTACACCCGGGGCGAGCGCCCGTGGGCCGTGTGGGAACGGGACGGCGCCGGGGCGAGTGCCGGGACGGGGACCGTATGATCCGGCTCGGCGCGGGGCGCCTGGACCGGATCGTCGCGGTGGGCGCGCACTGCGACGACATCGCCATCGGCGCCGGCGGCACCCTGCTGACGCTGTGCCTCGCGCGGCCGGGCATCCGCGTCGACGCGCTGGTGCTCTCCGGCGGCGGCGGCGAGCGGGAGCAGGAGGAGCGGGCCGCGCTGGCCGCCTTCTGCCCCGGCGCCGACCTGCGGCTGACCGTGCTCAAGCTGCCGGACGGCCGGCTGCCGTCGCACTGGGGCGAGGCGAAGGACGCGGTCGAGGAGCTGCGAGGGCAGACCGAACCGGATCTCGTCCTCGCCCCGCGCACCGACGACGCGCACCAGGATCACCGCGGCCTGGCGAAACTGATGCGCACCGCGTTCCGCGACCACCTCGTGCTCGGCTACGAGATCGTCAAGTGGGACGGCGACCTCGGCCGTCCGTCCGGGTACCAGCCGCTGTCCGCGGAGATCGCCGAACAGAAGGTGCGGCTGCTGCAGGAGCACTATCCCTCGCAGCGGCACCGGCCCTGGTACGACCGGGAGGCCTTCCTCGGGCTGGCCCGGATCCGCGGTATCGAATGCCACGCCCGCTACGCCGAGGCGTTCGCCGTCACCAAACTCACTCTCGACCTGGGGGAATGAACCATGCGCGTACTGCTGACCGGACACCAGGGCTATCTGGGAACCGTGATGGCCCCCGTGCTCGCGGCCGCCGGGCACGAGGTCGTCGGTCTCGACGCCGGCCTGTTCGCCGACTGCGTGCTCGGCCCGACTCCCGCGGACCCGCCGGGGCGCCGGGTGGACCTGCGCGACGTCACGGCCGAGCACGTGGCCGGCGTGGACGCGGTGATCCACCTGGCCGCCCTGTCCAACGACCCGCTGGGGGCGCTGGCGCCGGACCTCACCTACGACATCAACCACCACGCGTCCGTGCGGCTGGCCCGGCTGGCCCGCGAGGCCGGGGTGCGGCGCTTCCTGTACGCGTCGACCTGCTCGGTGTACGGCGCCGCCGGCGGTGACGACCTGGTCGCCGAGGACGCCCCGCTGCGCCCGGTCACGCCGTACGCGGAGTCCAAGGTGCGGGTGGAGGACGACCTGCACGAGCTCGCCGACGGCGACTTCAGTCCGGTGTACATGCGCAACGCCACCGCCTTCGGGTTCTCGCCCCGGCTGCGCGCGGACATCGTGCTGAACAACCTGGTGGGGCACGCCCTGCTGTCCGGCGAGGTGCTCGTGCTCTCCGACGGCACGCCCTGGCGCCCGCTGGTGCACGCCGCCGACATCGCCCGGGCCTTCGCGGCCGCGCTGGTCGCGCCGCGCGAGGCGGTGCACGACCGGGCGTTCAACATCGGCAGCGAGACCAACAACGTCACGGTCGCCGAGATCGCCGACCAGGTGGCCGAGGCGGTGGCGGGCTCCAAGGTGGTGATCACCGGGGAGAACGGCGCCGATCCGCGGTCCTACCGGGTGGACTTCTCCCGGTTCCGCGCCGCGGTGCCCGGCTTCGACTGCGAGTGGACGGTGAAGCGGGGCGCCCTCGAGCTCGCCGACGCCTACCGCGAGCACGGGCTGACCCGGGAGGCCTTCGAGCAGCGCTTCACCCGGCTCGCCGTGCTGCGTGCGGCGTCCGAGGCCGGCGCCGTCGACGACACCCTGCGGTGGCGCCGATGACGGGGGCCGGCGAGGAGATGCACGCGCTGGTGGAGCGGCTGTACCCGCTGTGCCGGAGCATCACCGGCGACGGTGTGCGCGCCACCCTGGACATCGTCGGCGAGTACGTCCCGCTGCAGGTGCACGAGGTGCCGACGGGGACCCAGGTGCTCGACTGGACGGTGCCGCAGGAGTGGAACATCCGGGAGGCGTACATCGCCGACGCCGCCGGGAAGCGGGTCGTCGACTTCGCCGCGTCCAGCCTGCATGTGCTCGGCTACAGCGTGCCGGTGTCGGCGACCATGCCGCTGGCCGAGCTGCGCGGACACCTGCACACGCTGCCGGACCATCCGACCTGGGTGCCCTACCGCACCAGCTACTACAAGCCGGAGTGGGGGTTCTGCCTGTCCCAGGAGACCCTGGACGCGATGCCCGACGGCGAGTACGAGGTCCGCGTCGACTCCACGCTCGCCGACGGCCACCTCACCTACGCCGAGCACGTGGTCCCCGGGCAGGTCGCCGACGAGGTGATCGTCTCCTGCCACGTCTGCCACCCGTCGCTGGCCAACGACAACCTGGCCGGCATCGCGGTGGCGACGTTCCTGGCCCGGTCGCTCGCGGAGCGCACGCCGTACTACACCTACCGGTTCATCTTCGCGCCCGGCACCATCGGGGCGATCACCTGGCTGGCCCGCAACGCGGACCGGGTGCAGCGGGTCAAGCACGGGCTGGTGCTGGCGTGCGCCGGCGACCGGGGGCATCTGACGTACAAGCAGAGCAGGCGCGGCGACGCGGAGATCGACCGGGTGCTGCGTCATGTGCTGACGGCCTCCGAACGCCCGCACGACATCAAGGAGTTCACTCCCTACGGCTACGACGAGCGGCAGTTCTGCTCGCCGGGGTTCGACCTCGGCGTGGGCTCGCTCAGCCGGACCCCGTACGCGGGCTACCCCGAGTACCACACCTCGGCGGACGACCCCGGCTTCGTCTCCCCGGAGGCGATGCAGGACACGCTCGCCGTCTGCCGTGAGGCGTTCGCCGTCCTCGACCGCAACCGGCGGTACGTCAACCTCAGCCCCTACGGCGAGCCGCAGCTGGGCCGGCGTGGGCTGTACGACTCGCTGGGCGGCCGCAGCGACGCGAAAGAGGCCCAGATGGCCATGCTCTGGGTGCTCAGCCTCTCCGACGGCGAGCACAGTCTGCTGGACGTCGCCGAGCGCTCGGGGCTGCCGTTCGACACCGTCGCCGCGGCGGCCGGCGCCCTGCACGACGCCGAGCTGATCAAGGCATGACGCCGATGACCACCGGGGAGGGGAAGGCGACGGCACCGGCGGACGGGGCCGCGGACGCCCGGCGGACCGCCCGGCGGGCCGTCGTCGGCCGGCTGTCCTGGGGACTGGCCGACCAGGCGGCCTCCAGCATGACCAACTTCGCGGTGGGGATCTATGTGGCCCGCTCGCTGGGGCTGACCGCGTTCGGTGTGTTCAGCCTGGCCTGGCTGACCTACGGCGTGGTGCTGAACGTCGCCCGCGGGCTCGCCACCGATCCGCTCGTGGTGCGCTTCAGCGGCGTGCCGGAAACGACCTGGCGCGGGGCGGCCGCCCGGTCGTCGGGCGCCGCGCTCGGCCTCGGCGTCGCCCTCGGCGCGGTGTGTCTGCTGGTCGGGCTCGGCCTCGGCGGCCGCGTGGGGCCCGCGTTCGTCTGCCTCGGCGTGGTGCTGCCGGCGCTGCTGCTGCAGGACGCCTGGCGGTTCGCGTTCTTCGCCGCCGGCGCCGGGCGCAAAGCGTTCGTCAACGACCTCGTGTGGGGCCTCGCGCTCGTCCCGGCGATGGTGGTGGCGGCCCGCGTGGACAGCGTGGCCGCGTTCGTGCTCGCCTGGGGCGCGTCCGCCGCGGTGGCCGCGGGGTACGGCTGCGTCCAGTCCGGGATCCGGCCCCGGACGACCCGTACGCGTGAGTGGCTGCGCGAGCAGCGCGACCTCGGCTACCGGTACCTGGTCGAGAACGTCAGCCTCAGCGGCGCGAGCCAGCTGCGGGCGTACGGGCTCGGCGCGATCGTCGGCGTCGGCGCGGTGGGGGCGGTCCGGGGCGCGGAGCTCCTGCTCGGCCCGTTCCTCGCGCTGCTGATGGGTCTGTCGCTGGTCACCGTCGCGGAGGCGGCACGCGTGCTGCGGCAGGCCCCACACCGGCTGAACAGGTTCTGCCTGCTGCTGGGAGGCGGGCAGGCCGCCGCCGCGCTGCTCTGGGGCGCGGCGCTGCTGCTGATGCCGGACCGGGCCGGCGCGTTCGTGCTCGGCGACGTCTGGCCCTCCGCCTCGCAGCTCATCGTGCCGGCCGCCCTCGGCGTCGCCGGCGCCGGCCTCGGCACCGGCGCGGCCGCCGGACTGCGCGCGCTCGCCGCGGCCCGGCGCAGTCTGCGCTGTCAACTGTTCGCCTCCGCCTGCTATGTCGGCGGCGGACTCGGCGGGGCGGCCGTGGCCGGCACGGTCGGCTCGGCCTGGGGCGTCGCCGCCGCGACCGTCGGCAGTTCGGCCGTGTGGTGGCTGCAGCTGCGGTCCGCGTCGCGCGAGCGCCACCGGAACACCATCCGCGAAGTGAGGACCTCATGACCGCCCACCCCCGGCTGAGCATCGGCCTGCCCGTGTACAACGGCGAGGAGTACCTGGCCGAGTCGTTCGACGCCCTGCTCGGCCAGACCTACGAGGACTTCGAGCTGGTCGTCTCCGACAACGCCTCGACCGACGGGACCGAGGACATCTGCCGCCGGTACGCCGCGAAGGACTCGCGCATCCGGTACATCCGGCTGCCCCGCAACATCGGCGCCGCGCCCAACCACAACCACGTGTTCACCGAGTGCCGCGGCGAGCTGTTCAAGTGGGCCTCGCACGACGACCTGTACGCCCGGGACCTGCTGCTGCGCTGTGTGGAGGCACTGGACGAGCGGCCGGACGTGGTCCTCGCGCACAGTGGCCAGGCGGTCATCGACGGCGACGGCCAGGTGAAGGTCCCCTACGAGTACGGGCTCGCCACCGACTCGCCGCACGCGCCGGAGCGCTTCCGCAGCCTGCTGTTCGAGCCCGGCGGCGACGACTTCTACGGGGTGATGCGGGCCGACATGCTGCGCCGGGTGAAGCCGCACGACAGCTATCACCACGCGGACCGCACGTTCGTCGCCGAGATCACCCTGCACGGGCCCTTCCACCAGGTGCCCGAACTGCTGTACTTCCGCCGCGACCATCCCACCCGCGCCGAGCGGGCGAACCCCTCCAAGCGCTCCCGGTGCGTCAACCTGGACCCGCGCCGGGCGGGCCCGTTGCACCCGACGCCCCGGCTGCTCGCCGAGTACGTCTGGGGTTTCGCCTCGGCGATCCGGCGGGCGCCGCTGTCCCCGGCCGACCGGCGCGCGTGTTTCGGCCACCTGGCCGCGTGGATGACCAGCCGGGTCAGGCCGGGCGCCGGCGAGCGGGTCGAGGACCGTGCCCCGGTCGATCCGGCCCGGCTCACCGTCTCCGTCGACGCCCTCGTCGCCGGCCGTGAGGGGAGGCGGGCATGACGTCCGCGGGCGGACCCGCGGCGCGCGTCGGAGTGTTCGGGCTGCTCGGCTCCGGCAACCTCGGCAACGACGGGTCGCTCGAGGCGGTGCTCGGATACCTCCGCGCGGAACACCCGGATGCGGTCGTGGACGCGCTGTGCGGCGGACCCGAGGTCGTCACGGCCCGGTACGGCATCCCCGCGACGCGGCTGCACTGGTACCGCGGGGAGTACCGGACGGCGTCGCGGGCGGGCGCGATCGCCGGGAAGGCGCTCGGCAAACTCGTCGACGCCTTCCGCACCGCCGCCTGGGTGCGCCGGCACGACGTGGTGATCGTGCCGGGCATGGGCGTCCTGGAGGCCACGCTGCCACTGCGGCCGTGGGGCTTCCCGTACGCGCTGTTCCTGCTCTGCGCGAGCGGCCGGCTGTCCGGCGCCCGGGTCGCGCTGGTCGGCGTCGGCGCCGCCCCGATCGCCAACCGGTCGACCCGGGCGCTGGTGCGCCGGTCGGCGCGGCTCGCCGCCTACCGGTCCTACCGGGACGTCCAGTCGCGCGACGCGATGCGGGCGATGGGCGTGGACACCGCGCGCGACGAGGTCCACCCGGACCTCGCGTTCGCCCTGCCGGCGCCGCCGGCGGGCGCGCCCTCGGCACCGCCGGGCCGCGTCTGCGTCGGCGTCATGGACTTCCACGGCGGCGACGACGACCGCGACCGCGCCGAGGAGATCCACCGGCGCTATCTCGACGGAACGACCCGCTTCGTCCGCGCGCTGGTCGAGGACGGCAGGCAGGTCCGGCTGCTCACCGGCGACGCGTGCGACGCGCCGGTGGTCGCCGCGATCCTCGACGCGGTGGACTCGCCGCTGGTCACCGCCGCCGAGACGGCCTCGCTCGCCGACCTGATGAAGGAGGCGGCGGCTGCCGACGCCGTGGTGGCGACCCGCTACCACAACCTGGTCTGCGCCCTGCGGGTCGGCGTCCCGACGCTCGCGCTCAGTTATGCGGCGAAGAGCGACGCGCTCATGGCGCAGATGGGCCTCGGCGACTACTGCCATCCGGCGCGCGAGGTCGACGCCGACCGGCTGCTCGAGCAGTTCCGGTCGCTGGAGAGACGATCGGCGCGACTGCGGGAGACGCTCGTCGAGGGGAACCGGGCCGCCGCCCGGCGACTCGACCACCAGTTCACGGCCCTGACCTCGGCGCTGTTCCCGGCGACCGGCCGCACCCGTGACCAGGACCACCACCGCGACCGACCCCAGGCCCAGGCCCACACTCGGCAGGAGACGCCGTGAAAGCGATCGAAGTACCGGAGATCTCCGGCGCGTACCTGTTCGAGCCGACGCCGTACGCCGACGAGCGCGGCTTCTTCTGCCGCACCTTCGACGCCGACGTGCTCCGCTCGGTGGGCCTCGACCCGTACGCCTTCGTGCAGGACAGCCTGTCCCGTTCGGCCGGCGGCGTGCTGCGCGGTCTGCATCTGCGCTCCGGCGCCGGCGAGGCCAAGCTGGTGCGCTGCTCGTACGGGAGGATCTTCGACGTCGTCGTGGATCTGCGGACGGACTCGCCGACCTTTCGCAACGTGGCCTCCTTCGAGCTGTCCGGCGAGACGCAGACGACCCTGTACATCCCGGCGGGGTGCGCGCACGGCTTCCAGGCGCTGACCGAGACCGCCGACACCTCGTACCGGATCGACCGTCCGCACGACCCGGCCGAGGACGTGACGATCGCCTTCGACGACCCGGAGCTGGCCGTTCCCTGGCCGCTGCCGGTCACATCGATGTCCCAGCGGGACCGGGAGGCCCCGAGCCTCGCCGAAGTCCTGAAGCACAAGGAGAGTTGAGGTCGGCGTGGACACCGAAGACACCGGAGAGCTCCTCCTGCCCCGGTCGCGGGCGGCGAACGAGCGACTGCACGCCCTGATCCCCGGGGGCGCGCACACCTACGCCAAGGGCGACGACCAGTACCCCGAGAACCTGGCCCCGGTCATCAGCCACGGTCAGGGCGCCCATGTGTGGGACGTCGACGGCAACCGGTACATCGAGTACGGCTCCGGCCTGCGCTCGGTCAGCCTCGGCCATGCCCACCCCCGGGTGGTCGAGGCGGTGCGACGGCAAATCGACCGCGGCAGCAACTTCGTCCGGCCCTCCGTCGTGGAGGTCGAGGCCGCGGAACGCTTCCTGGAGACCGTGCCGACCGCCGAGATGGTGAAGTTCGCGAAGAACGGCTCCGACGCCACGACCGCCGCGGTACGCCTCGCCCGCGCCGCGACCGGCCGCCCGCGGGTGGCCCTCTGCGCCGACCACCCGTTCTTCTCCACCGACGACTGGTTCATCGGCACCACGCCGATGTCCGCCGGCATCCCGGACGCGACCAACGAACTCACCGTGGCGTTCCCCTACGGCGACCTGGCCGCCACCGAGGAGCTGCTCATCCGGCACCAGGGCGAGGTCGCCTGTCTGATCCTCGAGCCCGCCACCCACTCCGAGCCGCCGCCCGGGTACCTCGAGGGCCTGCGCGACCTGGCCGACCGGCACGGCTGCGTCCTGGTCTTCGACGAGATGATCACCGGATTCCGCTGGTCCGAGGCGGGCGCCCAGGGCCTGTACGGCGTCGTCCCCGACCTCTCCACGTTCGGCAAGGCGCTGGGCAACGGGTTCGCCGTCTCCGCGCTGGCCGGGCGCCGCGACCTGATGGAGCGCGGCGGGCTGCGCCACGAGGGCGAGCGGGTGTTCCTGCTGTCCACCACGCACGGCGCCGAGACGCACTCCCTGGCCGCCGCGATGGCCGTCCTCACCACCTACGTGGAGGAGGGCGTCACCGCACGGCTGCACGCCCTCGGCGAACGGCTGGCCGCCGGTGTCCGCGACGCCGCGGCCGGCATGGGCGTCGGCGAGCACCTCGTCGTCCGGGGCCGGGCCAGCAACCTGGTCTTCGCCACCCTCGACGAGCAGGGGCGGCCGTCGCAGGAGTACCGCACGCTGTTCCTGCGCAGGCTTCTCGCGGGCGGGGTGCTGGCCCCGTCGTTCGTGGTGAGCAGCGCGCTCGACGAGGCCGACATCGATCACACCGTCGACGTGGTGGCCCAGGCGTGCGCGGTGTACCGCAAGGCCCTGGACGCCGGTGACCCCACCCCCTGGATGGCGGGACGGCCGGTGAAGCCGGTGTTCCGCCGCCGGGCGTGACACGGCGTGGCGTGACACGCGTGGCGCGCCGTGGCCGTGTCGTGGCCGCGTCCTCGGTCAGTGACGATCCGGCCGGCCGGCGTCGGCCGGCGGAGCGGCGATCGGGTCGTCCGGCGGACCGGCCGGCATGTCGGACGGCCGGTCCGCGGACCGGTCGGCCGTCCGGTCGATCAGCCACGCCGCCGCCGGAACCACCGTCAGCGCGGTGCACCAGCCGCCGAGGACGTCGGTCGGATAGTGCGCGCCCAGGGCGACCTGCGCCCAGCCCATGGACGCGCCGGCGACCAGCGCCGCGGTGAGCACGAGTGAGGTGCCGGCCGCCCTGCCGAGGCCGAGCCGGCCGGCCGCGAGCAGCGCCGCCACCAGAGCGAGCGCGGTGGCGAAAGCAGTGTGCCCGCTCGGGTACGACAGGTTGTCGTCACCGTGGATGGTGCGTCCCACCAGGGACTTGAGCAGCGTCGCCGCCCCCACGGTCAGGCCGGCGGCGGCGACGGCGAGCACCGCCGAGCGAGGACGCCGAAGCAGCAGGCAGCCCGTCACGACGGCCACGAGCAGCATCGCCGCCCCCACGGGCTCCCCCAGGAAGTCCAGGGCCAGAGCGACGGTCCGCCACGGCGGTCGCACACTGTCCGCCGTCGGCCGGACGACCCACCGGTCCACTCTGCCGGGCTCGCCGTCGCCGGCGTACAGCACCCCGAGGACGGCGACCACCAGCGCGGCGAGCCCCGTGACCGGCCCCAGCGACGAACGCAGCGACAATGGCAGCACCGCGTGCGCCGACCGGCCGTTCACCGGCCCGACGCGTCCCGCGCGCCCCGCCCGTCCCCCTTGCCGACTCTCCACCGACGAACCCCCCGTCGTGTCCGACGCGGCCCGCTCGGGAGCCCGTCCTTGCCCGCCACCCTAACCAACGACGCGGTCACGTCCCACGGCGGTCGGAACATCCACGGGCCGTGCCGCACACCGCAGTCGAGCGTCCGTGCTCCGGCGGCGGCCCGGACCGCCCGGCGCTGGAAGGATGACAAAATGAGTGCTCCGCCCCGCGCGTCGGGACCGGCCGGGGCGCTGCACATGAGGGCGAGGGAATCATCGTGGCCGAACCGTTCCGGGGTGTTCCCGGCTTACGCCGCGCGTGCGTGGCCGGCGTGGCCAGGCATGCGAAGTAGCGGCGGCGGTGTGCCCCCGTCCGGGCCGACGGCGCCCCCCGTGGGACGGCAGGCCGAGATCGCTCGTCTTCTGCTCAGTGTCGGCGGTCGTGGCGAACAGCGGATGCTGATGCTGCTCGGCGAGGCCGGCGCGGGCAAGTCGCGGCTGCTCGCGGTCGCCGTCGACCACGCCCGGGACGGCGGAGCACTCGTGCTGGCGTGCCAGGGCACGGAGGCCGAGTCACGCCAGTCCTTCGCCTCCCTGCACCAGTTGCTCCTCCCCGTCCTGCCCGACGCGGCCACGCTGCCCGACCATCTGCGCAAGGCGCTCGAGACGGCGTTCGGCGTGGCTCCCGCGGAGGGTCCGTCCGACCCCATGCTGTTGCGCGTCGCGGTGCTGACGCTGCTGACCGGCGTCGCACGCCGGCAACGTGTCCTGCTGACGGTCGACGACGTCCAGCACTTCGACCGGGACTCCCTCGACGTGCTCGGCTTCGTGATGCGCCGCCTCACCGGCGCCGACGTGCACGTGCTGTTGGCGGCACGCGGGCAGACACCCCCGGAGGGGGTCCCGGAGACCCTGCCCACCGTGCTGCTGGGGCCGCTGACCGAACGGGCCGCGGCCGAACTCGTGGACGCCCAGCCGCACGTTCCCACCGGCCGGACGCGGATCGAGCTGCTGCGGCAGGCCGGCGGGAACCCGCTGGCCATCATCGAACTGTGCCGCGCCGCGGGGTCGGACGGCGGCGCGGGCGTGCTGCCCGGCGGCGGACTGCCGCAGACCGAGCGCATCCAGGAGCTCTACGCCGCCCGCCTGCGCGACCTGCCGGGGATGACCCAGCGGCTGATCCTCTACGCGGCGGCGTCGCAGTACGAGGACCTCGACACGATCATGTCGGCCGCGGGCGCCGGACCGGACCTCTGGGCGTGGGCCTCGGCCGAGGAGGCGGGCCTGGTGACCGTCCTGGACGGACGGGTGGTCTTCCGTCACCCGCTGGCCCGCGCGGCCTCGTACCACGCGGCGCCTGCCTATCTCCGGCAGCAGGCGCACCGGGACCTGGCGGCCGCCCTCACCGCCGACCCGGCGCGGCGCGCGTGGCACCTGGCCGCCGCCTGCGTCGGCCAGGACGAGTCCGTGGCGGCGGCTCTGGAGGACACCGCCGAACTCGCCGAAGGGCTAGGCGGGTTCTTCGCGGCGGGCGAGGCGCTGCAACGGTCCGCCGAGTGCAGCCCCGCGACGGCCGACCGCGCGCGACGCTACGCGAAGGCGCTGCGAGCCGCCCAGAACGCCGGCGACCCGTCCTGGGTCGGCGAACTCTACGACAAGATCACCGCGTTGACCGAGGACCGGGACCTGCTGGGCATGGCGGCCTGCGCCGCGGGCATGGCGCTGTCGCTGTTCGGTCACCAGCGCGAGGCCTTCCAGGTGCTGATGAGCGCGCTGGAGCCGAACCCGCCCGGGGACGGCATGACGGTGCTCGCCCTGACCAGCGTGCTCAACGCGGTCGCGTCCCAGTCGGGCCTGCCCGAGGTCAGGCAGCCGATCGCCGCGCTGCTGCGCGGGGTGCGGGGCGGGAGCCGGGACACCGTCTACGCCGAGCTGAAGACCACCGATGCCGCCGACGCGGTGCTGGCCGCGACCCTGGCGGGGGCCGACCCGGCCGACGCGGCAGCGTTGTTGCGGGGCGTCCGCCGACGGCCGGGCTCGCGACAGCCGTCGCCCGGCATCGCCGAGACGACCCGGGGCCTCGGCGTCGGCGCGCTGGCCTGGTACGCCGACGAGTCCGACCTGTGCGTGGAGTCCCTGCGCCGGGTCTACCACGCGCTCGGCGCCTACGGCAGCATGGGCTCCGGCGCGCCCTTGCTCATGCCGATGGCCGCGACGCTGATCGACACCGGACGGTGGACGGAGGCCGACCGGCATCTGGAGACGTCGGGAGCGCTGGCGGCCGTGCACAAGTGGCGGCACATGCAGATCGACATCGAGGCGTTCCAGGCGATCCTGCGGGCCCTGCGGGGCGAACCCGGGTCCACGCCGGCGGACCGGGCGTGGACGACGGTCGCGCTGCCGGAGAACCGCGCCACCCATGCGCGTCTCCTGCGGGCCGCGGGCACGTCCGCCCTGGCGGCCGGGGACTTCGACGCCGCGTTCCGGCACTTCCGCGCTCTGTTCGACGAGGACGGCACGGCGCTGCACTACTTCCTGTCCCCGCGGTCGATCGCCGATCTCGCGGCGGCCGCCCAGCGGACGAATCGCCAGGCGGAGGCACGGCACGTCCTCGACGTCGTGCGCGCCGAGGCCGGGGAACGTCCGACGACCCGGATGACGCTGCTGATGCACCACGCCGCCGCGCTGACCGGCGAGGCGAAGGACGCCGAACACCACTTCCGGCTCGCCACGGTGAACCCGGTGGGCGATCAGTGGCCGCTCGCCCGGGCTCAGGCGCGGCTCCACTACGCGCAGTGGCTGCGCCGACGGCGGCGGCCCCTGGACGCCCGCCCGCTCCTGGCCACGGCGCTGGAGACGTTCACCCGGCTCGGCGCGTCCGGCCTGGCCGAGGAGGCCCGCGCCGAGTTGCGGGCGAGCGGTGTGGCCACCGCTCCCGCCGCGGCCGATCCGCTGTCCGAACTGACCGCCCAGCAGCGCCACATCGTGAGGCTGGCGGCCCGGGGGCTGCGCAACCGGGAGATAGCGGAGCAGCTGTTGCTCTCGCCGCGCACGGTCAGCTCCCATCTCTACAACGTGTATCCGAAACTGGGGGTCAGCAGCCGCAACCAGCTTCGCGACCTGTTCGACGACCTGTGATCGAAGGCTCCGTGATGCACGGCGGCCCGCGCCCGCGGGGCCGCTCCCCCGGTGTCGTGGCGGTCACCACGGGTGGCCGAGGACGGTATCGCGGGCGCCGGGCCGCCGATCGTGACGAGGAAGGACGTGCGCCGTTGAACTCCGAACCCGCAGGACGTCGCGGCGGGCGGGACCGCCCTGCCGTCGTTCTCGATCCTCTCGTGCAGCGACTCGTCGACGCGAGCGCCGGCCCGCCCTATCTGCACCGGCTGGGACCGGCCGACGGACGGCAGGCCCTGCTGGAGATGCAGGGTCACCCGTTCGAAGGCTTCGGGCCGGACGCCGAGTTCCGGGTGGCGCCGGTGGGTCCCCGCGGACTCGTCGGCTTCTGGCTGTTCCGGCCGAAGAAGCCGGCGGGCCCGCTTCCCGTCGTCGTGTACCTGCACGGCGGACGGTGGATGCTGGGTGACGCCCGGACCCACGCGCGCCTGACGGAGCAGTTGTCGGACCTGAGCGGCGCCGCCTTCGTGGTGCCCGAGTTCACCCGCACCCCGGAGGCCCGGTACCCGGTCGCGCTGGAGGAGTCGTACGCGCTCCTGACCGCGGTGACGCAGCAGGCCGGCGACCTGGGTCTGGACGGCGGCAGGCTGGCGCTGGCCGGCGACTGCACGGGCGCGACGATGGCCACGGCGCTCACCATGATGGCCAAGCGGCGGGGCGGCCCCCGCATCCGGGCGCAGCTGCTGTACTACCCGATGACCGATCCGCACTCCGCCACCCCGTCGCGGGACGAGTTCGGTTCCGGCTACCTGCTGCCGAGTGAGGCTCTGGACTGGTACTGGGGTCAGTACACCGACGACTCGCGCGCGCTCGCCGAGCCGACGGCCTCGCCGATGCGAGCGACCGCGGCGGACCTCGCGGGACTGCCGCCCGCCCTGATCGTCACGGCGGAGGCCGACGTCGTCCGGGACGAGGGCGAGCAGTACGCCCGGCTGCTGCGGCAGGCCGGGGTGCCGGTGACCGCCACCCGGTACCTGGGGACCGTGCACGACTTCGTGTCCTTGAGCGTGCTGCGGGACAGCCCGCCGACGGTGGCGGCGATCGAGCAGGGCGGCCACTTCCTCGAACGGCTTCTCGCCGACCGGACGTCGGCCCCCGCCGAAGACGAACCGTCACCTTACTGATGCGTCCGGAGCGGGCCTTTTGCGAGGGTGGGAGCCGAGGCCGCCTTCGGCGGCAGCCCCGCACAGGAAGGCCACCACGACACTGATGCCCCCAGGAGACGACGCCGGCCCCTTCGTGGACATGCCCTGGCCCGCCGGAGGCGACGACAGGCATCTGCACCTGGGCGTCAACCTGTCCGACCGGACCCTGCCTCTGCGGCCGGGCTCCCCGCATGTGCTGAGCCCGGGCGACCTCATCGTCCTCGGCACGGTCCCGCCCGCCGGTGACCTCGCCGACGAAGTGGCCTTCTTCCGGGTGCCGCGCTTCCTCCTCGACGTGCCGGAAGAAGCGCTGCGGTGCGCTCCCGTGATCCGGGTGAGCGGCAGGAGCGGCTTGGCGGAGTGCGTCTCCCTGTTCTTGTCGGCCCTCGCGAGGACATCGCGGTCCCGGGACTCGGCGGTCGGCAGGCGACTCGCCCTGAACACCGCCGACCTGGTCGCACTGCTGCTGAGCGACATCCGGGAGACCGACGGCGCGGGCGACCCGGCCGACCCCGCTCACGATCTGCTGGTGCGCGTCCGGACGCACATCCAGGAGAACCTCGCGGACAGCAGCATGTCGCCGGATTCGATAGCCCGGGCGCACCACATCTCCGTGCGGTACCTGCACAAGCTCTTCCGGACCAGCGGCACCACCGTCGGCGCCTGGATCAGACAGCACCGCCTCGCCGCCTGTCGTCTCGAACTGCGCCGACAGCGCCGCAGCGTGGCCGTGGTCGCCCAGTCCTGGGGCTTCGCCAGCCCCTCCCATTTCAGCCGCGTCTTCCGGCAGACCTACGGCCTGTCGCCGAAGCAGTGGCAGAACTCGGTGCTCTGACCTCACGCCCCGCCTCCCCCACACCGGTGCGGCCCGCGGGTCCGTGATCGACGGCGCGCGGCGCAGCGTCCGGGTTCGTCACCGCCGCCGCCCTGATCATGTTCACCGTCTTCGCCGGGTTCTTCCCGCTCGACGACGCCCTGATCAAGCCCATCGCCTTCGCGCTCGCCGTCGGCGTGGCCGTCGACGCCTTCGCCGTCCGCCTGACCCTGGTCCCCGCAGTCCTCGCCCTCGCCGGACGGCACGCCTGGTTTCTCCCCGGCTGGCTCGACCGCGTCCTGCCGGACCTCGACGTCGAGGGCACACGCCTCCAGAAGGCGCCGGAAGGGGAGCCCAGGAAACCCGAGCGGGTCTCCTGAAAGCCTTCGAAGGACCGGGTCCGCCCCGCTGCGCTCAGCCGACGGGGCGGGGCCGGCGGGCCGGGGCGGGCGCCATGCCGAGGTGTTCGAGCAGGAGCCCTTCCCGGGTGGACCAGGGGCAGACCTCGACGCTCTTGGCCCCGCAGGCTTCCATGAGTGCCTGCGCGATCAGGGCCCCGGCCAGGGACTGCTCGGCGCGGTGCCGGGAGATGCCCGGCAGCTCGGCACGGCGGGACGGCGCCGCGTCGGCCAGCGTGGAGACCGCCGTGCGCAGTTGGGGCAGCGTCAGCCGCCGCCTTGTGCGCGGTGTCCTGCTCTGGGCGGCGGCGAGCCGGGCGAGCTGCTCGAAGGTCTTGGAGCAGGCCAGCACCCGCCCTCCCCGCTCGGCCTGCGGCAGGTCGGGGACGGCTTCCAGCGTCCGGCGGAGGTGCTGCAGGACCTCCGCAAGACCTCGGCGGGACGCCACCGAGCCGCCGGGAAGCCGGTCCCGGGTGATCCTGCGGGCGCCCAGCGGCAGCGAGTGGACGACGCGGGGCTGGTCACCGGTGCCGGAGGCGATCTCCACGGTGCCGCCGCCGATGTCCAGGACCAGCAGCTGCCCGGCCGTCGGTCCGGCCCACCGGCGGGCGGCCACATAGGCGAGCCGCGCCTCCTCCTCGCCGGGCAGCACGCGCAGGCGGGTGCCGGTGGCGCGAGCCACTCGCGCGATGATCTCGTCACGGTTGGGCGCGTCCCGGATGACGGAGGTCGCGAACGCGAACACGTCCGGTCCGGGCAGACGCGGATCGTCGGCGACGGCCTCGGCGACAGCCCGCTCGACGCTCTTCATGCCGGCCTTGTCCAGACGCCCCTTGTGGTCGAGGGTCTCGTGCAGTCTCAGCCGGACCTTGCGGGAGAACACCGGCTCCAGGACCGTACCCGGACGCCGCCGCACCACCGTCAGCAGAGCACTGTGACAGCCGACATCGAGCACGCCTGCCTGCCGCATCCCATCGCCTCCCCCTGGGCCCGCCCTCGACCCGACGGCCGCTCCCGTCCTCCGACACCCCTCGACGACGGCAGAACGGGTATGCCGGGCCGACGGGTAAGCATATCGTCACCGCGCGCAGCGTCGCCCGAGCGTCCCGGTCGGCCGGCCTCCCCCGCCTCCCCCGGCGCCGTGGCAGGCGTCAGGAGACGGGGAACCAGACGGACAGTCGCTCGGCGACGGCCGGTACGTCGATGGCGTCCTGCGCGACTTCCTCGACGAACGGTCCGGCAGTGGCGACCGGCGGCGGAGCGACGCCGGCGCTGAGGCCGTTGAGCCGCAGGAAGACACGCATGGCGAGCCAGGCGGTGCGCTTGTTGCCATCGATCAGCGCGTGATTGCGCGCAACGGAGTGCAGGAGCGCCGCCGCCTTCTCGTGCAGCGTGGGATAGAGCTCGGCTCCGAACACATCGGTCCGGGGCCGTTCGATGGCCGACACCAGAAGTCCCATGTCCCGCACGCTGTGCCGGGTTTCGTTGACTGCGCGGGCGATGGTCAGGATCTCGTCGATCCGGATGTACCGCAGTTCGGTCACTTCAGGTAGTCCAGGATCTCCGCGTCGCTGTCCATGACCTCGGCCAGGACGTCATCGACCTTCAGCTCGGCCCGCTCCTGGGCTTCGCGGATGGCCTCGATGGCGAGTTCCTGCTTGCTGCGGCCCTCCCGGCGAGCCCGCTCGGTGAGCTTCGCGTCAAGGTCGTCGGGGAGTCGGAGTGTCATCGCCATACAGAAATGATACCTGGCTGGTATCTGGGCGGCGGGATGACACCGGCCGCTCGAGGCCGCCGCGGTCGAGCAGGTCGTCGTCGAGGGGGAGCGCGAGCGGGCCGCGGGCGCGGCCGAAGTCGGGGGCGGTCTTCGCCCGGGCCGGCACGGCGTGGGCGGAGCGCAGCCGGCCCGGCCCTGCCATACAAACGCACATGCCATGCCAACGGATCCATGATCCGGCTCATGCGAAGCGACAGGAGACTTTTGCCTCGCATCTGCGGAAGTATGATCGGCGTATGCATACCTACCGGATCGGGGACGCGGCTGTCCTGCCCGGTGGCGGCGCCGCACCGTACGGAGTCGGGTCGACGGCGGAAGTCCACTGGCGCCCGGCGCTCCGGCGGCGGCCGCGAACAAGTCGACCGGCGTGCTCGTCGAGAGGCCGTAGATGTGTCCGTCAGGACCAGAAGGAGTTCACCCGTGATGACCCGTTCCGCACGCCGGACCCGCCGGACGCTGCAGGCGACCGGCGCATGCGCCGCAGCCCTGCTGGCCGTGAGCGCCTGTGCGTCGTCCGACTCCGACTCGTCCGCGAAGTCGGGCTCCGCCGCCTCGGCCGCCGCCTCGGACAAGCTGTCCGGCACGGTCACGGTCTTCGCCGCCGCCTCGCTGAAGGAGAGCTTCACGACGCTGGGCAAGGCGTTCGAGAAGGCCCACCCCGGTACGAAGGTCACCTTCAGCTTCAGCGGCAGCGACACTCTCGCGGCGAGCATCACCGCCGGCGCCCCCGCCGACGTCTTCGCCTCGGCCAGCCCCAAGACGATGGCGATCGTGACGGACAAGGGCGACGCCGAGGGCACGCCCGCCGCCTTCGTCCGCAACCGGCTGGAGATCGCCACCCTGCCCGGCAACCCGGACGGGATCGCTTCCCTGAAGGACCTCACGAAGTCCTCGCTGAAGGTCGTGCTGTGCGACAAGGCCGTGCCGTGCGGCGCCGCCGCCCAGAAGGCCCTGGACGCGAGCAGGCTGGAGCTCACTCCGGTCTCCTACGAGGAGGACGTCAAGTCGGCCCTGAACAAGGTGGTCCTGAAGGAGGCCGACGCCGCGGTGGTCTACAGGACCGACGTGAAGGCCGCGGGTGACAAGGTGGAGGGCGTGGACTTCCCCGAGTCGGCGCAGGCCGTCAACGAGTACCCGATCACCCTGCTCAAGGGCTCGAAGAACGCCGAGGCCGCCAAGGCGTTCATCGCGCTGGTGCAGTCCGCCGACGGCCGGCGGGTCCTGACCGAGGCCGGGTTCCTCCAGCCGTGACCTCCCCGCCCCTGGACAAGGCCGACCCCGCGGACACTGTGACCGGTGGCCCGCGTCGGCCGCGTGGCCCACGCCGCCGCGTCCGCGGAGCCCCGGGAGGCCGCGGGGTCGGCGGCGCCCCGCTGCCCCTTCTCCTGCCCGCGCTGATCGGGCTGGCGTTCCTGACCCTCCCCCTCGTCGCGCTGCTGATCCGGGCCCCCTGGCGGAGCATGCCCGAGCTGCTGACCGGCGCCGAGGTGTGGCAGGCGCTCCAGCTGTCCCTGGTCTGCGCGACCGCGGCGACCGCGGTGAGCCTGGTGCTCGGGGTGCCGCTGGCCTGGCTGCTGGCGCGTGTCGAGTTCCCGGGGCGCGGCCTGCTGCGCGCGCTGGTCACCCTTCCGCTGGTGCTGCCGCCGGTGGTGGGCGGCGTCGCCCTGCTGATGGCGCTGGGCCGCAACGGGGTCATGGGCCGGTTGCTGGACTCCTGGTTCGGGATCACCCTGCCGTTCACCACCGCCGGGGTCGTCGTCGCCGAAGCCTTCGTGGCGATGCCGTTCCTCGTCATCAGCGTCGAGGGCACTCTGCGGGCCGCCGACCCGCGCTACGAGGAGGCGGCCACGACGCTCGGCGCGTCGCGCTTCACCGCGTTCCGCCGGGTCACGCTGCCGCTCATCGCCCCCGGCGTCGCGGCCGGCGCCGTGCTGGCGTGGGCCCGGGCGCTCGGCGAGTTCGGCGCGACGATCACCTTCGCCGGCAACTTCCCCGGCCGCACCCAGACCATGCCTCTCGCCGTGTACCTGGCGTTGCAGAGCGACCCGGAGGCCGCGATCGCCCTGAGCCTCGTCCTGCTGGCCGTCTCGATCGCGGTGCTGGCCGGGCTGCGCGACCGCTGGATGACCGCCTCATGAGCAACGCCGAGAAGACCGCACGTGACGCGCACCCCGCACCGGGCCCGGTCGGTGCGCCCGCCCCGGGAGAAGGACTCGACGCCCGGCTGCTGGTCGAGCGCGGCTCCTTCCGCCTCGACGTGGCGCTGACCGCGGCGCCGGGCGACGTCGTCGCGCTCCTCGGTCCCAACGGCGCCGGCAAGACGACCGCGCTGCGCGCCCTCGCCGGTCTCGTCCCGCTGACCGACGGCCACCTCCGGCTGGACGGCGCCGAGTTGCACCGCACCTCGCCGGAGTCCCGGCCGGTCGGCGTCGTCTTCCAGGACTACCTGCTCTTCCCCCACCTCACGGCCCTCGACAACGTGGCCTTCGGGCCGCGCTGCCACGGCGCGACCAAGGCGCAGGCACGCGCCCAGGCCGCGAAGTGGCTGGAGCGCATGGGCCTCGCCGACCACGCCGGAAGCAAGCCCCGCAGGCTCTCCGGCGGCCAGGCGCAACGCGTCGCCCTCGCCCGAGCCCTGGCCACCCACCCGCGTCTGCTGCTCCTCGACGAGCCGCTCGCCGCCCTCGACGCCCGCACCCGCCTCGAGGTCCGCGCCCGACTCCGGCACCACCTGGCCGAGTTCGAAGCGGTGGCCGTGCTCGTCACGCACGACCCGCTGGACGCGATGGTCCTGGCCGACCACCTCGTCGTCGTCGAGGACGGCCGCATCGTCCAGCAGGGCGCCCCGGCCGACATAGCCCGCCGTCCGCGCACCGACTACATCGCCCGTCTCGTCGGCCTCAACCTCTACCAGGGCGAGGCCCGGGGCCACTCGGTCCGCGTCGACGGCGGGCCCGGGATCACGACCGGGATCACGACGACCGAGGACCTCACCGGCCCGGTCTTCGTCGCCTTCCCGCCCAGCGCGGTCACCCTGCACCGGGACCGCCCCACCGGCTCCAGCGCACGCAACCTCTGGCGGTGCGAGGTCGTCGGCCTGGAGACCCACGGCGACCAGATCCGCGCCGACCTGGCCGGCGAGCTCCCGCTCGCCGCCGACCTCACGACGGTGGCGGCGGCGGAGCTCGGCCTGTATCCGGGGGCCGCGGTGTGGGCGACGGTCAAGGCGGCCCAGACACACGCGTACCCCGCCTGAGGCCCCGAGGGCCCGAGGGCCTGCGGGGTAGGGCGGAGCGCGGGGCTCAGGCGGAGTCGACGCCGCCGCCGCCGACGGGACGCCTCTCTCCCCCTGCGTGCGCATGGCCGTCCGGCGAATGGCGGCGCAGGGCGCGGAGGATCAGGGTCGTTCTCATGCGTCGGCGGCCCTGCGGTCGCGGCGTTCGGCGCCCAGGCGGGCGTAGTGGTCGATCAGGCCGGGGGCGTCCACGGTGGCGGGGTTGACGACCTGCTCGACCGGGGCTCCCTGGAGGAGACGTTTGACGGGGACCTCGAGTTTCTTGCCGGTGCGGGTGTGCGGGATGCCGGGGACCTCGAGGATGTCGTCGGGCACATGGCGGGGTGAGACGCCGGCGCGGATCGCCTCCTTGATCTTCTCGCGGAGGGCGTCGTCCAGGGTGACCTGGGCGGCGGGGACCACGGACAGGGGCATCCAGTAGCCGCCGTCCGGTTCCTCCGCGCCGATGACGAGGGCCTCGGCGATCTCCGGAAGCCGTTCGACGACGTCGTGGATGTCGGCGCTGCCCAGGCGGACGCCGTTGCGGTTCAGCGTGGAGTCGGAGCGGCCGTGCACGATCACCGAGCCGTGGCCCGTCACCGTGATCCAGTCTCCGTGCCGCCATGTGCCCGGGTAGGAGGAGAAGTAGGCATTCCGGTAGCGGCTGCCGTCGGGGTCGTTCCAGAAGCACAGCGGCATGGAGGGCATCGGACGGGTGACGACCAGCTCGCCGACGCGGTCGATGACCGGGAAGCCCTCGGCGTCGTACGCGGCCAGCGCCACACCCAGATGAGGTGCGGACAACTCGCCCGCCCACACCGGGGTGTTGGGCGCGCTGCCCGCGAAGCCGGACACCACGTCCGTGCCGCCGCTGATCGAGGCAAGCACAACCCGCTCGCCCACGTGGTCGCGGACCCAGGGGTAGGCGGAGGCCGGCAGGGCGGAGCCGGTGCAGCCGACCACACGGATCGACGACAGGTCGTGCGCCGAAGGGTCGACGCCGAACTTCGACATGCCCCGCAGGTACTGGGGGCTGGTGCCGAACACGGTCACCCGGTGCCGCGCGGCCAGCTCCCACAGGAGGCCGCGCCTGCCGAGGGGCGCCGGGCTGCCGTCGTACGTACAGGTCGTGGCACCGGTCAGCAGCGTGGAGGCGACCAGGTTCCACATCATCCAGTGCGTGGTGGTGTACCACAGGAGCCGGTCGCCGTGTCCGAGATCGGAGTGCAGGCCGAGGGTCTTGAGGTGCTCCAGCAGCACGCCGCCGTGGCCGTGCACGATGCCCTTGGGCAGGCCGGTGGTGCCGGAGGAGAAGACCACCCACAGCGGATGGTCGAACGGCACGGGCGTGCAGACGAGTTCCTCGGTCCGGGTGGCCGCGTCCTCCCATGTCACCACCAGGGACGGGTACGCCTGCTGCGGCCACGGCAGGCCCACGTGGTCCACCAGCAGGGTCGCCTTCAGCGTCGGCAGCGCGCAGGCGAGTTCGAGGACGGCGTCTCGGCGGTCGTGGGCGGCGCCGTTGAAGAGGTACCCGTCGGCGGCGATCAGCACGGTGGGTTCGAGCCGGCCGAAGCGGTCGGCGGCGGCCTTCGGGGCGTAGTCCTGCCCGCACACCGACCACACGGCCCCCAGGCTCGCGGCGGCGAGGAACGCGATGATCGCGTGCGGGGTGTTGGGCAGGTAGCCGACGACCCGGTCCCCCCGCCCGACGCCCAGGTCGCGCAGGGTGGCCGCGACGGAGGCGACCTGGGAGCGCAGGCGGCCGGCGGTCACCTCGTAGCAGGAGCCGGTCTCGTCGAGGGCGATGATCGCCACGGCGTCGTCGGCGTGGTTGCGCAGGGCGTGGTGGGCGTAGTTGAGGGTGGCGCCGGGAAACCAGCGGGCGCCCGGCATGGTCTCCTCGGTCAGCACCCGCTCGTAGGGGGTGTCCGCGTCGACGTCGAAGTACTCCCACAGCGCGGCCCAGAAGCCCTCCAGGTCGGTGACCGACCAGCGGTGCAGGGTCGCGTAGTCGGCGCCGTCCATCCCGGCGTGGCGGGCGAAGTCCATGATGTGGCTGTCCGCGACGGTCTGCGGGTCAGGTGTCGCGAAAGGGTGGGGCACGGTCATCGCGTGACGCTCCTCAGCAGGCTGTCGTCGAGGGTGGGGCGGGGTGGGAGAGAGCTGCGCCCGGTGTGCAGGAGGGAGGCCCAGCCTGCGGTGTCGGTGAAGTCGCGGCCCCCGGCCGGCACGATGTCCATGACGACGCGGTCGGGGCGAAGCAGTGCGGCGTCCGCCCGGCCGGCGCGCAGCCAGGCGGCGAGGGCGCCGCCGTCGCCGAGGTCGGCGGCGGGGACCGCCCGGACGCCGAGCCCGTGGGCGAGGGCGGTCAGGTAGGGCGGGGGCTCGGTGGCGGTGAGCACGGTGAAGGAGTCGCCGAGCAGTTCGTCGAGCCGGGTGCGCCGTCCGCCGGCGGTGACCCACGGTTGCGGGCAGTGGGAGCCCGCCAGTCCCCCGCGCAGACGGCGGCGGACGAGGGGCCCTGCGGTCAGGGGCGGGCTGAGGCCGCGGCCGGCCAGCGCGGTCAGGCCGGGTGTCCGGCAGGCGGCGGCCAGGGCTCCTCGGCGGAGGCGGGCGGCGCCGTCCTGTCCGCCGGTCATGGCCCAGCCCATGGCGACCGCGAGCCGGATGACGTGGCGGGCGTGCGGCTTGCGCTCGCTCTCGTAGGTGTCCAACAGCCGCTCGTCGCTTCCCTGTCGGAGTACCCGGGCGAGCTTCCAGGTGAGGTTGTGCGCGTCGCGCAGGCCCGCGCACAGGCCCTGCCCGATGAACGGAGGGGTGAGGTGGGCGGCGTCGCCCAGGAGGAAGACCCGCCCATGGCGCCACCGGTCGGCCAGGCGCGCCCGGAACGTGTACCGCGTCCTGCGGACGATCTCGAGGTCCCCGGCATACGACGGCGGCAGCCAGGGCGCGATCAGGTCGCGCACCGGCTCGTCACCGTCCCGCAGCCGGAACTCCCAGCGGTAGCGGTCCTCGCCGACCCGCATGAAGGTCGCCGGGCGGAGAGGGTCGCAGACCTGGTCGACGCCCTCCCAGCAGCGGACGGCGGCGTCGGTGCGGACGTCGAAGACCGTCCAGCTCTCCTCGAAGTGCAGGTCCTCCCACACGGCGCCGACGGCCTCGCGGGTGACGCTGTTCGCGCCGTCGCAGCCGAGGACGGCCTCGGCCCACACCTCGTGCTCACCGTCGTCGTCGCGGTAGGTCACGCGCACGGGGCCTTCGGTGTGCGGGCCGACGCCGGTGACCTCGGCTCCGCCCCGCAGTGCGCATTCCGGGCGCCGGGCGAGGGCGTCGCGCAGCAGACGTTCCAGTTCGGGCTGGTCGAACATGCTGGTCTGCGGGTAGCCGTGGTGTCCGTGCGCGGTGCGGCGGAACTCGGCCATCGTCCGGTGCCGGGCGTCCAGCAGCCGCAGCCCGTTCGCCGGGCGGGCGATCGCGGCGAACTCCTCCCCCACGCCCGCGGCCTGGAGGATTCTGCGGACCTCGTCGTCCATGGCGACGGCACGGGGCAGGGGATAGACGTCCGCATGGCGTTCCAGGACGAGGGTGCGCACTCCGCGCCGGGCGAGAAGGAGGGCTGCGACCACGCCCACCGGCCCTGCGCCGATGATCACCACGGGCGCCTCCGCCCCGCCGGCTTCGGCAGTCATGGAGGGCCGGCTCACTTCGGGTTCTCCGTCGCGTCCGTGACGGGGGTCCTCTGCTCGCCGAGGTCGACCCGGCTGTCCGGGGTCGCGATCGTCGCCGTGATCACGTCACCGGAGCGCAGATAGCGGGGGTTCCTGGCCTGGGACCTGAAGAACGCCTTCCACTTCACGGCGGGCGGCAACAGCGCGCCGATCTTCTCGACCGGCTTCGGCGGAGCCTTCAGCGCGGTGCCGCCGGGCGTGCCGGTGAGCAGCAGGTCGCCGGGGTCGAGGGTCTGGAAGCGGGCCAACAGGGTCAGTGCCCGCGCCGGGCGGACGATCATGTCGGCGAGAGTGCGGTCCTGACGCGGCTCGCCGTTGACGGACAACCGCAGCCGCAGGTCGAGGAGGCGGGCGAAGTCCTCCGGTTCCAGCAGCGCGAGGTACGGGCCGGTCGGTGTGAAGGTCGGGTACGACTTGCTTTCGTAGAACTGCGTCTTGGTCAGCTGGACGTCACGGGCGCTGACGTCGTTGGTGATCACGAGCCCGGCGACGTACGCGGGCAGGTCCCGCTCCTCGACGACGGTACCGACGGGCAGGGGAGCGCCCAGGACGAGCCCGAGTTCGATCTCGTAGTCGAGGAACCGCACGTGGGAGGGCCGTACGACGGTGTCGGAGGGCCCGCTGACCGAGCCGGACGCCTTACGGAAGAAGGCGGGCGGGATGTCGCCGGTGAAGCCCGAATCGCGGGCGTGGCTGCGGTAGTTGACCATCTGGGCGACCACCCGGCAGGGCGTGGTGACCGGCGAGAGAGCGACCAGGTCGGCGACGGACGTGCCCGTGCCGGCCGAGAGGGCGGCCTCTCGCACGGCGGCCCGGTCGGCGATCAGCTCGGCGGTGGTGACGGCCTCGGTGACGACGCGGACGGCGCGCTCGCCGCGGACCGCCCACCATCCGTCGGCGGTGCGCAGGACGTTGGTGCTCATGTCGGTGTCTTTCCGGGAGGGGAACGGTCAGGGGTCAGGACGTGGAGGCCTTGAGCAGGCCCAGCAGGCGCGCGAGGTCCATGTCGTTGTCACCGCGCAGGGCCCCGATGACGTCGCGGACCCGCTGCGGGGACGGGCTCGCGCCGAGGAAGTCACGGGTGGCGGGCGGGCCCCACTGGGCCAGACCACTCGTGGACATCGGCGCCCAGCCGGGTTCGACGTCGCAGGAGAACAGGTCGCCGTCGGCGAAGTGCTCCAGCATGAAGTGGTCGGGGTCGCGCCAGTAGTCGAAGAGCTGGCTGCCGTGGATGTGCCGGCCGATGCCCCAGCTTCGCCGGTATCCGCGCTCCTTGAGGTACTCGCCGCCGGCCGCGATCGAGTCCAGGTCGGTGACCTGGTAGGCGGAGTGGACATAGCCGGTGCCCGGCCCCAGGTGCATGGCCAGCGTGTGGTGGTCGGCGGGCACGCCGCCGAGGTCGCAGCGGATGAACGCCATGGTGGGGCCTCGGTCGCGCTGCCCGTCCAGGAACAGGAAGTCGGACACGATCATGCCGAGGGTGTCCAGGTACCAGTCGAGCGCCTGGGCGAAGACCCGTGTCTCCAGGACCACATGGCCCAGACGCTGGATGCGGGACGGCTCGCGCGGCGGGCGCTGCGCGGCGTTCGCGCGGCGGTGCCGGGCGCCGAAGTTGAGGAGCAGCGGCTGCTGCTGGGGCAGCGCCGGCAACTGCTCGCCGCCGTGCACCACCCGCACCGGGAAGCCCGAGGGGTCGAGCAGGTCGACGGCCCTGCCACCGCCCGGCACGTCCGCCTCGCGCACGGCGGACCCGGTGGCGCGCGCCAGGCGGTCCAGGTCGGCGCGCTCCGCCGCCCGGAACGCCGGGCCGATGAACCGGGACGTGCGGCCGCGCCGGATCACGGTGCACGGCGGACCGGCGTAGGCGCCCCGCAGCCACAGCTCCCGCTCCGTGCGGGCGGCGACGCCGAAGCCGAAGTCCCGGGCGAAGACCTCGGCCCGGTCGAGGTCGGGCTTCTCGAACTCCAGCCAGGCCAGGTCCGCGACCTTGATCACGGGATTGCGGGAGCGGCCGGGACGCTCGCCGCGCAGTGCGCCCTGCTCGCTGTGCAGGTCCTGGTGGGCCGTCTTGGCATCGGCTTTGCGGACGCGGGTTTCAGACATGGTTGCCCTCCGAGCGACTTTGCCGCGATGAGGAAATCATCAAGTCTGACAGTCTTGCCGTCAAGGCGTTCGCGAGGGAAATGATGAATTCATCAGAGCTGCTGTCGCCATCGCCCCGCGGTTAGACTCTGCGCATGCCTACGTCAGCCCCGCCCAGCAACCGGTTCGAGCGGCGCCGTGCGGAAACCCGGCGCTCACTCATCCAGGCCGCCCGGCAGATCCTGGCCGAGACCGGGGACACCAGCGCCAGCATCCAGGCGATCGCCGAACGCGCCGACGTCGGCTTCGGCTCCTTCTACAACCACTTCGAGTCCAAGGCCGAGCTGTTCGACGCGGCCGTGGTGGACGCGCTGGAAGAGTTCGGCCAGAGCACCGACGAACGCCTCGCCGGGATCGACGACCCGGCCGAACTCGTCGCGGCGGGCTTCCGGCTCAGCGCCCGGATGGCGGACTCGCACCCGGAGCTGATGCAGGTTCTGCGCCGTCGCGGCCTCGGCCACATCCACTCGGACAACGGTCTGGCCCGGCGGGCGATGCGGGACCTCGAGGTGGGCCTGGCCTCCGGCCGCTTCACCATCGTGGATCCGGCGGTCGCCCTGTCCGCCCTGGGCGGCACCCTGCTGTCGCTGGTGGAGCTGAGGTTCGCCCGCCCCGACCTGGACGGCGACGAGGCCGCGGTGAACCTGGCCGAGATGGTCCTGCGCATGCTGGGCCTACCCCAGGAGGACGCCCACGAGGTCGCCCGGCGCCCCCTCCCCGACCCCGCCTGACCGACTCCCCCCGTGCGGTGAGCGGACGGCCCGCCCGCCCCTCGGCGGCGACGCGCCCTTGTCGGGTCGCGCGGCCGGCCTACCGGTGGCTCGCCGACTCCCGTGGCGGTGGATCGGGCCGGTGATCAGGGTCAGTGGCCGGCCCGTGCCGTGGTTGGCGTCGGCGATGATCTCCGCGGTGATGGAGACAGCTGTCTCCTCGGGTGTGGAGGCTCCGAGATCGAGGCCGATGGGGGACCGCAGCCGCGCCAACCGGTTCTCCGTGACGCCCTGCTCGCGCAGGCGGCGCACGCTCCTCGTGGGTGCGCCGGGAGCCCATGGCCCCGACGTAGGCGACGGGCAGGTCGAGCGCCAGGCGCAGCGCTGGGATGTCGAACCTGGCGTCGCGCGTGAGGACGCACAGCGCGGTGCGCTCGTCCACCTCGGTGCGTTCCAGGTAGCGGTGGGGCCAGTCGACCGCCACGTCGTCGGCGTGCGGGAAGCGGGCGGGAGTGGCGAAGACGGGGCGGGCGTCGCAGACGGTGACGTGGTAGCCCAGGAAGCGGCCGGCCCGGCTGAGGGCCGCGGCGAAGTCGACGGCACCGAAGACCAGCAGGCGCGGCGGGGACGCATGCGCATGAACGCGGACGGACAGCCGTTCGTGGCATTCGTCCGCCTGGCCGCCGATGTCGATGCGGACGGTGCGGCCCGCCCGCAGCAGGGCACTGGCCCGGTCGGCCACTGCCCGTTCCGCCGGGCCCCCGTCCGAGCGTCCGCAGATGACTGGCCGCCGCCGAGCACGGCGAGCGTGGAGCCGAGGAGGCGCTCCGGGCCGTCCACGACCTGTGCCACGGCGACCGGTCGCCCTCGGTCGATCTCGCAGAGGGCCGTGGACAGGTGCGGCTGGGCTGCGGGATCGACGCGCTGGACGAAGACGTCGAGTTCGCCGCCGCAGGTCAGGCCGACGGCGAAAGCGTCGTCGTCGGAGTAGCCGAACCAGGCCCGCCGCGGAGTGCCCGGGTCACCGAGCACCTGCCGGCACAGCTCGTAGACCGCTCCCTCGACGCAGCCGCCGGAGATGCTGCCCACGGCGTTGCCGTCCTCGTCCACCGCGACCGACGTACCGACCGGCAGAGGGGCGCTGCCGTGCACGCCGACGACGGTGGCCAGGGCGAAGGGACGTCCCTCGCGGCACCAGCGGTGCAGAGTGTCCGCGATGTTCAGCAGGGCAGTTCTCCGTGGCAGGACGAGGCTCGGAAGGGGAGCGGGCCGCCGCCGTGACGCCGGGAAAGCGTCAGGCGGCGGCCCTCGGAAGTCCGGCGGCCGGACCGGGCAGGCTGCCGGACGAACGGTGCGCGGCCAGGACGGACTCGGTGAACTTCTCGTACGACGATTCTCCGCGGTCGGCTCGTGCGCCGCGGCGGTCAGACGGCCCACGGCCGTCGCTGCCCAGGCGCAGGCGGTACGCGTACGAGGGCCGGTATCCGGTGCCCAGGTACATCTGCTTGCGGCTGAGCACGAGCTTGACCGGGCGCCTCGTCTCACGAGACACGGCTCCTCAGGGCAGCGCCAGGCTGTTGTCGGCGGTCAGGCCGCTGAGCTTTTCGGGGTTGACCTGGAAGCGCAGGTTCCGGATGCGGCCGTCGACGAGGTCGAACGAGAGGGCGCCCACCGTGTCCCCGCCGAGGGTGGCCAGGACGCCGAGCTCGCCGTTGATGAGGGCCGGCTCCATGATCAGGTCGGCCAGTTCGGGCTTGGCCAGAAAACCCACGATCCAGCGCGCGACGTGGTCGGTGCCGTACAGCGGGCGGCGGGCGGCCGTGACCTTGCCGCCGCCGTCGGACCAGGCGGTGACCTTGGGGGCGAGCAGCTCCATGACGGCGTTCAGGTCGCCGCCCGCGCAGGCCTCGATGAACTGGGCGGTGACCTGCCGACGCTGGGCCTGGTCGGCGTCGAAGCGGGGGCGGCGGGCTTGGACGTGCTCGCGTGCGCGGCGGGCGATCTGACGGACTGTCGGCTCGGGACGCTCGAGCGTCTCGGCGATCTCGGCGTGCGAGTAGCCGAAGACCTCGCGGAGCAGGAAGACGGCGCGTTCGACGGGACTGAGGGTTTCCAGGACGACCAGCATCGCGGTGGAGACGCTGTCGGCCAGTTCGGCCTCCGCGGCGATGTCGGGGGAGGTCAGCAGAGGCTCGGGGAGCCATGGCCCGACGTAGGTCTCGCGGGTCGCCCGTGCGGAGGTGAGGCGGTTCAACGAGAGGTTGGTGACCGTGCGCACCAGGTAGGCCTTGGGGTGGCGGACCGCGTCGCGGTCCGTGGTGCTCCAGCTCAGCCAGGTGTCCTGGAGGACGTCCTCGGCGTCCGTGACGCTGCCCAGCATCCGGTAGGCGGTGGCGAACAGGAGCCTGCGGTGTTCGATGTACGGGTCCTGCCCGTCCCTGACGTCGACCATCGGCTCAGGTTGCCAGCGCCGCAACCAGGGCGGCAAGGCCCGAGATCATGGCGCGGGGAGCGAAGTGCCCGTCATGCCGCGGGCCTGCGGGTGGCGCGGCCGCCCTTGGAGACGATGGTGGTGACGTTCATGCGCTTGCTGATGCGGTAGGTCGTGAGCGGGCTGCCGCTGACCATCTCCTTGTACGCGACGGCGCTGCGGCCGGTGAGGTGCACGCGGCGGGGGGTGTCGTCCGCCTTGGTGAACTGGATGACGGCGTCACGGCGGCCGAGGCTGACCGGCTGGTGGAAGTAGCCGAAGCGGAACGGCTTGGCGGCCTTGCCGCGCAGGAGCCGCGCGATGGTGTCGGCGGTGTACTGGGCGGTGGGCAGGCCGCTCTGGCAGGTGCCGTGGATCTGCCCCCAGGCCAGACGGACAGCAGCGGCGTCACCGATGGCGTGGATCTCCGGGTGGGAGACCGAGCGCAACGTGGCATCGACCAGGATGCGGCCGCGGTCATCGGTGGCGATCCCGGCGTCGGCGGCGAGCGGCGACACCTTGACGCCGGTGGTCCACAGGCAGGCGTCGGAGCGGACGAGCCGGCCGTCGGCCAGTTCGACGGCGTCGGGCAGCACCTTGGTGACGCGGGTGCCGGCCTCGAGAGTGACGCCGAGGCGGTCCAGCGCGTCGTGGAGGTGGGCGCGGGCCTTGGCGCCCATCATGCCGCCGGGCTCGTCCAGGCTGACCAGCGTGACGTCCAGGCCGGGGTGGCTCTCGGCGATCTCGGTGGCCGCCTCGACACCGGTCAGACCGCCGCCGCAGACAGTGACCCGGCCGCCGGACGCGGCGACCTCGGTGAGACGCGCGGCGAACCGACCGGCGATCTCCGGGTGGTCGAGGGTGAACGCCTGGGTGTCGGCGCCGGGGACCTTGCCGGTGTCGGTCGAACTGCCCAGCGCGTAGACGAGCGTGTCGTACCCGAGGAGCTCGGCGCCGTCGACGGTGAGCTGCCGGGCCTCGGGGTCGATGGCGGTGGCGGCGCCCTGGACGAAGGTGACGCCGGTCCCGGCGAGCAGGTCGGGGATCCGGTGGTCGGCCAGTTTCTGCCCGGCGGCGATCTGGTGCATCCGCAACCGCTCGACGAACCGGCTCGAGGGGTTGATCAGGGTGATCTGCACGCTGGTCCGGCGAGTGCGGTGGGCCAGCCGGATGGCACAGAACAAGCCCGTGTAGCCGGCGCCCAGGACGACGATGCGGTGGCCGTTGTTCATCGGATCTCCCAAGGTCGAACACCGGCTTCGGCACCGGTGACGCCCATGGGACAAGCAGCCCGCACCGGACGTGACAGGTCACCGATGTGAACCACGTCACACCCTGCGCACCGGGGGTGGGACGTCAAGAGTCTGCACCGCCGCACGGGCCGCCATTTCTTGTGCTCGGCGTGGATGTGCTCGACGCAGAGCCGCTCGGAACGGGCGGCGCCGCTGCTGGCGCCAGGCGTGGTGCTCGCCGATCGGCGCCTGGTCACCGGGGGTTCGCGCAGTCCGACCGACTGCCCTTCATCCGCTGTCACATGGAGACGGGGCCGAGGTCGGCGGCGGTCTGGGCCAGCGCGCGGAGGGTGGGGCCGTCGGCGGTGGATCGCCACGTGAGTGCCCAGTGGAGGGTCGGGGCGTCGTGAACGGGGAGGAAGACGATGCCGGGGGGACGGTTGTAGCGGGCGGCGATCTCGCCCAGCGGATGGACACACTGTCCGGAGGCGACCAGGGAGAGAACCTCGTGGAAAGTCCGCGCGGCGGGCCCGCGCGGGATGCGGCGGCCGAGCGGCGTACGGGTGGGGACCATGGCCGCGATCCAGTACTCGGGGGCGTCGGGGCCGAAGTCGACGACATGGTTGTCACCGAGGTCTTCCAGCGACGCGGTGCCGCGCTCGGCCAGCGGATGGTCTGCCGCCACGGCGAGCACGCGGCCTCCGGTCAGCACGGTCGGGCCGACCGTGAGGTCCGGTTCGGCCACCGGGAGCCACAGCACGTGCGCGTCGTGCTCTCCGGTGCGCAGCGCGGTGAACGGGTCGCTGCCGTTGATCTCGCCGAACTGGACGTCGCCGCCGGGGTGGCGGGCGCGGAAGGCCTCGATGAGGGGGCGCAGTTCGTGGCCGGCGTGGCCGAACACACCCAGGCGCAGGGTCTGCCTCGTCCCCGCGCCGGCCGCCGCGGCGCGGGCGAGCCCCTCCCGGAGAAGGTCGACGGCTTGCTGGAGGTCCTCGCGCAGACGCCGGCCGACCGGGGTCAGGGCGACTCGCCGGTTGGTGCGGTCGAACAGGACGACGCCGAGGCGCCGTTCCTGCTTGGCGATGGCCTGACTGACGCGGGCCTGGGACACATGAAGCCGCTCCGCGGTGCGGCCGAAGTGCAGTTCCTCCGCCAGGGTCAGGAAGATCTCGATGTCACGCAGTTCCATGCACAACCCCCGTCCATGCATAACCACCAGGTTATGAACAGCCCAAGGAACCTTACGTTGTTCGCCGTCCCGCCCGCATTGATGCTGGATCCATCGCCGCCGGACAGGCGGCACACGCACCTGAAGCGCACAGGGATGGGGAGGGAAACCGATGGGCGACATGCGGGCCATCGCCGATCGCGTCGAGATCGAGGCGCTGCGGGCCGAACTCACGGACGCGGTGATGATGCGTGATTTCGACCGCGCCGTATCGCTGTTCACGCCCGAGGGAGCCATGCGCTGGCCGCACATCGACAAGGAGTTCGTCGGCTGCGCGGAGATCCGCGCGGGGATCGAGTGGGGCCAGTCGCTCTGGGAGTTCTTCGTGCAGAACGTCCACCCGGGGGTCATCCGGCTGGACGGCGACACCGCGGCCGGCCGGGCGTACGTCCAGGAGTTCGGACGGATGCGCGACGGCAGCTCTCACCTGAACTACGCCTTGTATCACGACCGTTACGAGCGAACCGCTGACGGCTGGAGGTTCAACGAGCGCGTCTACGAGGTCCGGTACCTGGACTCCACCCCGCTCCGCGGCTCGGCACCGGAGCGCCTCGGCCGACCCGTCCTGTGAGCCGTCAAGGCGCGCCGAGTCGACATCTTGCGCGCCAGGCCGACGTCTGCGCGCGAAATCCCTGACAGCGGAGGAGACGAACCATGTCTGAGAACATCGAAGTCGTCGTGATCGGCGGCGGTTACGCCGGGGTCATGGCGGCCAACCGGTTGACGCGGCGCGACGACGTGACCGTGACGCTGATCAACGCCCGCCCGGACTTCGTCGAGCGGATCCGGCTGCACCAACTGGCGGGCGGGACGCACGCGGCCGTGGGCGACTACCGGAAGCTTTTGGGCGAGCGCGTCCGGCTGGTGGTCGACACCGTGACCCGGATCGACGCGACGGGGCGCGGGGTGGAGCTGGCGAGCGGAGCCACGGTCGGCTACGACTACCTGATCTACGCGGTGGGGAGCGGCAGCGCTGCCCCCGGTGTGCCCGGAGCTGCCGGGTTCGCCCACCCGATCGCCACGTTCGAGGAGGCGCAGCGGCTGCGGTCGGTCCTCGACGCCGCTTCCGCCACGGCCCCGGTGACGGTGGTCGGAGCGGGTCCGACCGGCATCGAGACCGCCGCCGAACTGGCGGAGGCGGGCCGCACCGTGACCCTGGTCTGCGGCGGGCGGCTCGGGCCGTACCTGCACCCGAACGGCCGCCGTTCGGTCGCCCGGCGGCTGGCCGGTCTCGGTGTGACCGTGCTGCAGGGCCCCGGTACGAAGGTCACGGAGGTCACCGGCGACACCGTGCGGCTCTGCGACGGCCGTGAACTGACGAGCGAGGTCACCGTCTGGACCGCCGGGTTCGGTGTGCCGGACCTGGCCGCCCGCAGCGGGCTGAGCACCGACCTCCTGGGCCGCCTGCTCACCGACGAGACCCTGACGAGCATCGACGACGAGCGGATCGTCGCCGCCGGGGACTCGGCGGCACCGTCGGACATGCCGTTCCGGATGAGCTGCCAGGCCGCCGGCCCGCTGGGAGCACACGCCGCCGACACGGTGCTCAGCCGCATCGCGGGCAGGAGGCCCGCACCGATCGACCTGGGGTTCGCCGGCCAGTGCATCAGCCTGGGGCGCCACGCGGGCATCTTCCAGTTCGCCCACAGGAACGACACCGCCAAGCGGCTCCACCTCGGCGGCCGAACAGGCGCGACGGTGAAGGAACTCGTGTGCCGGCTCACCGTCAAGCAGCTGGTGAACGAGGCACGCAAGCCCGGCTCCCACACCTGGGCCAGGGGTGAGCAGGGCCGCCGACTGCTGCGGGCCCAGCGCCGCGAGACGGCGGCCACCGCCGAACAGTCCGCCTGAACCGCGAAGGACGGCCGACGTGGTGCCGCATGCCGATGGCCCTGGCACACGGCTCGTCCGTGATGTCTTCCGGCGAGACGAACCGTGATCGTCCAGCGCACAAGATCGATTTGTCGAGATACCCACTGGGGGTTCAGTCATGATCCTGATCACCGGGGCGACCGGCGTCGTCGGCCGGGAAACCGTCCGCCTCCTGGTCGAGGCGGGAGCGAAGGGCGCCGCTGTCACCCGCGACCCGCACGCCGAGTTCCCCGCCGGTACACAGCTCGTCCACCCCGCGAAGGTTCCCACCGTCGACGGCGTGGAGGCCGTCCTGCTCAGTCCGCGTGCCGCCGGGTCCACCGCTGTCGACCTGTTGGCCCGCGCCCGCGAGACGGGCGCGGCGAGAGTGGTCGTGCTGTCCGCCCTGACAGTGCAGTACCCGGCCGGGCACGCACGCTTCCGGCAGCAGTTCCACGCGGTGGAGAACGTCGCCCGGGGGAGCGGCCTGGACTGGACGGTCCTGCGCTGCGCCGATTTCGCCGCCAACACCCTGGCCTGGGCCGGGCAGATCCAGGCGACAGGGACCGTGCGGGGCGCATACCCGCACGCGAGGACCTCGACCGTCGACGAGCGTGACATCGCCGCCGTGGCCGCCCTGGCCCTGACCCGCCCGCAGCACCGCGGTCAGACGTACCTGCTGACCGGAGAGCAGTCGCTGAGCCAGCCTGAGAAGGTCGCCGCGCTCGGCGCGGCGCTCGACCGGACGCTGTCGTTCGTCGAGGCCGCACCGGACGAGATCCGCCGCGGCATGCTCGCCGCCGGCCTGCCCGACGAGGTACCCGACCGGCTGCTCGGCTCGCTGGCCGACTACGCCCGCGAAGCCGGGCCCACCACCGACACCGTGCGGCGGCTGCTGGACCGTCCGGCACGCACGTACGCCACCTGGGCGCACGACCACCGTGCCGCCTTCGCTGCAGGAGGACCCCGATGAAACTCACGATCGTTGCCGCCACCGGCGGTATCGGACGGCGCCTCGTCGAGCAGGCGGTAGCCGCCGGGCATGACGTCACCGCCGTGGCCCGCCGCCCACGGGAGCTGCCGGACGGCGTCAGGACGGTCGCCGTCGACCTCACCCGACCCGACCTCCGGACGCTCGCCGCGGCGGTACGCGGCGCCGACGCCGTACTGTCCGCGCTCGGCCCGCGAAACCCGCGCACGGGCGCAGGCATCACCTCGCTCGGCACCCGCGCGATCGTCGAGGCGATGCATGCCGAGCACGTGCGGCGGATCATCATCGTCAGCGCCGCACCCGTCGGACCGGTGCCGGCGCCCGGCCGACCGACGCCGCCCAGGCACGATCCCGGCGACGGCTTCTTCATGCGTCACCTGGGCGGCCCTTTGACCCGGACCATGTTCGGCCGGCACTACGCCGACCTCGCCGTCGCCGAGCAGACTCTGCGCGACAGCGGACTGCAATGGACGGTGTCGCGCCCGCCCAAGCTCACCGACAAGCCCCTGACCGGCAGGTACCGGACCGCGTGGAACCGCAACATCCGGGGCGGGTTCTCCGTGCCGCGCGCCGACGTCGCCCACCACATGCTCGCCATGGTGAACCAGCCGGACACCGTCGAGCAGGTCGTCGGAATCGCGAGCTGACGAACTGCCGGCCACCGATCACGCACACGACCCGGGCTGCGGGCGACGGAGCGGGCGACGACCCGCGACGGTGACCGACAAGGTCAGGAAGACGCCTCGGCCGTCCCGCCCGCCCCTTCGCCGCCCGGGTCGCCCCTCCCGAAAGGACGCGATCATGACGGAGTACGCCCGTTTCGTCAGCCTCGTATGCGCGGGACTGTTCGCCGGATTCCTCACTTCGGTCCTTGTCCTGGAACTCTCGCTGCGCGGCTTCGACAGCACCGTCTACACCCAGGTCCGGCAGGTCGAACTCGACTCCCTCGACAGACTCGCCGTCGCCACACTCCTGCCGGCGCTGATCGCCACGGCGGTACTGGCCTGCCGGACCCGCCGAACGAACACCCGACGGCCGACCGTGGCCGCACTCACCCTCCTGGTCCTCGTTCTCGGCCTCACGCTCATCGTCAACCTGCCCATCAACTCCGACCAGCTCCACTGGAACGCCCAGTCCCCGCCCTCCAACTGGGCCGACGTACGGGACCGTTGGCAGATCGCCCACGCCGTTCGGACGATGGCCGCGGTCCTCGCCTTCGCGGCCCTCGCCCTTGCGACGCCGGTGCCTCGTACACGTCGTTCAGGGCTCGGCGCCGAGTTCCCGTGCGATTCCGGCGTCCCCGGCCGGACCGACGAGGCGCAGGTGCCTGAACCGCGTCCGTCTTGTCGAAGCACTCCTGGCGCTGCCTATATCCCAGACGTCTCGCTCTGGCCCCTGCCGACCGGCCCAACCGGCCAACCCACATGCCTATCAGGCGTAACCGCCCCGGGCGATCCGCCGCCGTCGTGCCGGCTCGATGATGCGCACGCACAAAATCGCAGGTCAGGAGCCCTCTGTGACCGGTTCAAGGATCGCGACACACTCCGCATGATGCGTCATCGGAAAGATGTCGGCCTGAGCGAGTCACGCAAAAGGCCAGGTCAGGGCCTGTTTCTCCGGTCGCTGGCTCACGTGTTGGCGAGCGGAGCGTCATGACCGACAGCCCGTCCTTCCTGCTCCGGTCAGAACACGCGGCCACACCAGCTCACCCAACCTGGGCTCGAGCTGCTCACCGTCGACGCCGGCTTGCACATCATGATCCGCGCGACTTCTGAGGCCGCCACAATGAAGGCATCCCATCCGCTCCGCCGCCGCACCTACCGCAGCCCAGGAGTCTTCGTCGCTACGCCAAGTTGGGACTCCGGCGGACAATCAGCCCAACGGTGCGAGATACTGTCGGCCTTCGAATGCGGGGGCCACCAGCGCCGCGCCAGCGACATCCCGACGAGGGGCCACTGTGGCAGAGGAATTCGACCAACTCGCCATCTTGTCTAGAAGACTACGTGCCATGGTGGCCGCGAAGTTCGGAGACCGGTACCAGGTCAGCGTGGTGGCCCGCGAAGTCGGCGTGAGCCGCAATACCCTTTCCGCCGCCCTCAACGCCCGGCTGGGAACCGACCGGCAGAGTTCCAAGGTGCCGGCACTGCGCACCGTGGAGTGCATCGCGGACGTCACTGGCGCCGACGTGGTGCCGCTCGAAGAGCTGCGTAAGGCGGCCCTACGGCAGGCCGACCTCAGTGCCTCCGCGGCATCCGGTCCGCCGGCGTGGCCCGAGTTCGCCGCGCCACCGGCCGGGCTGGCGGATGATCTCTTGGTCACAGACTTCGCGTACGGGGTACTGGAACCCCTGGCCCGCGGCTTCGTCGGCCGCAGTCACTACATCGACGCCATCGACGCCGCGATCGAGGACCCCGCGCTGCCCTCCGGGTACATCCTGATCACCGGTGAGCCCGGTATCGGAAAGACGTCGCTGATGGCAGAGCTGGTGCGCCGTGGGAAGTGGCTTCACCACTTCAACATCGCCGCCTCCGGCGCATCGACGACCGAGGCGTTCCTGCGCAACATCTGCGCCCAACTCGTCGTCCGGTACGCCGTGGGTCACAAGGTCCTGCCGTCGCGCGCCGGTCAGAACAGCCTGTTTCTGCTGGGCCTTCTGGGCGCAGCGGCCGTGCGGGATAACTCCCCGCTCGTCATTGTGGTAGACGCCATCGATGAGGCGGCGGATGACGGGAGGCCGGGAACCAACCGTCTGTCCCTGCCACGCCAACTGCCGGACAACGTGTACGTCGTCGTCTCCTCGCGGGGTCGTAACGCCTACGAACTCGACGCGGAACGGATTCGGCACATCGAGATCGAGGACGACAGTGAAGCCAACCGCGCGGATCTGCTCCTCTTCATCGAGACGTTCATCGAGGACAACGCGGAGCGCATGGCGGGCATCCTACGGTCCGCCGAGCAGGCCGGAGTCGACTTCACCGAGCGGTTCCTGGAGCGCAGCGAAGGCAACTTCTTGTATGCCAGCCGAGTCCTGCCGGAGATCGTCAGTGGTGAACTGCCCGGGATGGAGAGCGTCGGCGACCTGCCCCTGGGACTGCGCGAGTACTACCACCGGCACTGGGGAACGATGCAGGCCGCGGACCCGGAGCTGTTCGACGAACTGCACCGGCCCGTGATCCAGGGGTTCGCCGTGCTGCACGAAACGACCGCGGAGGCCATCGCCGAGACATGGGACCTGCCGGCCCACCGGGTCCGCCAGGCGGTGGCGACCTGGCGGGAATTCCTCAACCAGGCGCGGACCGAACCCGATGGATCACCCAAATACCGCATCTACCACAAGTCGTTCCTCGACTTCCTCCAGAGCACGGCCGGGATCGGCACTGTCGAGGAGCAGTTGCTCGATTTCGTCGACGCCGCCATCGAATGGGACGACGAGTGAGTCATCAGTTCGACAAACTCCGTACCGAACAACTACTGAGCGCCCTTGAACTGCGCTCCGGCAAACGCCTCGACCACACCGCCCTCGTACGAATGCTCCGGCAGTGCACCGACGACAGCGGCGGCCCGCGGATGGCGCTGCTGGAGCGGCTTGAGCGAGAGAAGCGCGCCGAGGCGCTGCCCACCGCCCTGCGCGCCGCGCTGGCCGCGTCCCGGCCGGGGCAGGAACAAGTTGCGATGGCGGCCAAGGCGCGGTACGCGCTGATCCTCGCCTCTCTGCCAGGCGCGCTCGCCGACCTACCTTCGGGGTTGCTGCGTCGACTGCTTGACCTCGGTGTGTGGAGCTCCGAGCGGGCCCGAATGATGGTTGCCCAGATCGTCGACCCGCGGGTACGCGCTCTTCGCCTGGCCGAGCTGGTCCAACGCTTCCCTCGCGACCACTCGCTCTCCGAGGACCTGCACGAGGCCGCCGCGCAGTGCACCTCCGAAAGCGCGTCGGGTCGCCGGGCCATCTCCGTTGCTCTACCGCTGCTGAGCACTCAGACGCGCGAGGATTTGATCGAACGCATGTTGCCCACTCCAGGACGTGGGGCGGACCGCGAGCGGCTGGCCCACCTGCTGCACCATGCCGCGTGTCTCGCACCAGCTCATGTGCAGGAAGCCGAGACGCTGATCAACCGGGCAGCACTCCTCAACGGGGACGAGCGGCTCACCGCTTGGGCCTTGCTGTATCCGGTGCTGGCGCCTGAGCGCCGTGATTCTCTGCTTCCGCGACTGCTCCCGGCGGCCGTTCCGGGCGCCTCCCCGGCGCTCGCTGCTGCCTTGCTGACGCTTCTCAACCACACCGACGGCCCTTCCCACCAGCGGCTGCAGGACTTCGCAGCCGCTCGCTATCGCCTACCGCGTATGAAGGGGGCGGATCCCTTCGAACGCGCGGTGGCCCGTTTGTCACACTGGGCCGCCGTGAGCCGGTTCGTGCCGGGCACACTCGCCGGCCTGTTCTTGGGGTGGAGTCTGGAGTCCCTGGGGCACCCTTGTCATGAACGGGCTTTTATCCCGCTGGCCGTCACGGCTGTAACCGTGACTGGGCTGCCCCGTCGGCAGGTGCAGGTGGCGGCGGTCGCATGTGCCGTGGCCGCACCAGGCCGGTTCCGGAACGCCTTCCCCTACGATGCGCTTCCCTCCATGGCCCACGCCGGCGTGCGAGAGATGGTGCCCGTCGCGATCAGTGGCCTCTCCTCATGGGTCAGGGCGTTCGGCCGCCTACTTCTGTCCTGGCCCGCCGCCTGGCGGGCTCGAGGCCGGGGGGCACTGAACACGGAGGGGCGCAGCATCGGGCTGCTCCTACGGGCATCGGCGGCGCGCGGGATTCGGAGCGAAGCGGAGGCGATGGACGTGCTCACCCGCCTGGAAGCTGCTCAGCGCGACCACGCACTGGAACACGACGTCAAGGTGCGTACCCTCTCGGACATCGCAGGGTTCCTGCCGGATGCCGCACTTGCACGGGCTGTCCGGATCCTGGAGACGCGTGACGACGCCACCGAGATCTCACTGGCCATCGCACGCCACCTCCCTTACCTGGAGGACGGTGCGCATCGGACATACACGGCCCTACTGCTGGATCGCGTCATGACCGCCTGCGTGGGCGACCCGATGGCCGCCTGCCGCGTCCTGACAGTTCTCAGCGACCACCTGGACCGTCAGCAGATGGTGACGGCATGGAAGGCTCTCGAAGCGATCGACACCCGGTCGAGGGGGTATGAGGCGGACAGTCCCGGACCGCTGCTGCCGCTGCTGGCCCAAGCGTCTGCGACGTTTGTGCCGCGCCTGCCGACCGACCTGCTGCCGCGGGCGCGGCGGCTCCTCAGCCACTGTCTCGCCGGCACCGCCAGGGCCCGTGGCGTGGCAGGACTGGCCCGGCGCGCCCCCAGCCTGCGCTCCACCGTGTCGACTCTGCGAGCAGCGGCGGCCGCCTTACTCCGGCTCACCGATCCGGTGGAGACGGCGATGTGTCTGGCGGTACTGATGCCCGTCCTGCCTGCCAAAATCGGTCGGTGGGGGAGCCGCCACGCCCTGAGGCTGTTACGGAGTGCGGCGGACGGCACTTACGACGACGGGCGGCAGGTGCCTGAAGTCCTGGCCGAGTTGGTACGCAACGCCCCCTGGGCCGTGAGCGAAGCGAACATCCTGGCCCGTACCGTGCGGTCGGGCGGCCTACGGGCCGAGGCCATCGTGGCTCTCCTGCCGCACCTCGGTGCGGGCGACCGGCAGACATCGCTCGACATGATCACCCAGTCGGTGCTCAGCCATCCCGGCCTCACCGACTATGGCCGGCTTGTGTCAACGGCACGGCTACTGCCCTGGGTCCGGCCGCCGGTAGACGAACTCGTCCACCGGCTCGTCGAGGGTGTCGACAGGAGTTGGAACGAAGCCACGCGCGCGGCCGCGTTCGCGGCGCTGGCGGAGTCCGCACCCCCGTCGCGTCGGACGGACATCATCACCCAGGGATTCTCCCTCGCGGCGGCAGTGACCGACCCTGACGACCGCGCCGCGAACCTCGCGCGACTGGCCGGTGCCGCGGCGGAGTTGCGAGAGTATCCGGCGAGAGCCGAGTGGACGGCTCTTATGACCGCCGCCTCCCGCCGACCCCGCCGTGAACTCCTTGAGGACATCGGCAACCTGGCGCCTCTGACCGCTGGAGCCGGAGGCAGCGCAGCTGCGACGGAAATGTGCCGGGCACTGTCGGACGTAAGCCGCCTGTGGCCATGACCCACGCAGCCGCTCAGGCGGACAGGTACAGGGCGATCAGCAGCGCGCCAAGCGTGAGCGTGCTGCCGAAAGCGGCACCACCATGCAGGACCGCGGCCGGCCATCGGCTGCCGTCCAGCCACGACAGGACCGCTGTCACCACGGCGGCCAGGAACGCGACGAACCCTGCGATCACGACGCTGAGCGTGAGCGCCATACGCGACATCCGAACCATGGCGGGGCCTCCATCTCCTTGGGGAGACAACACCGTCGCAATGTCCGGACCTGATTCTGCGCAGAGTAAGCGCTGTTGGACGAACTGAGCACGTCTGCCAGCGGCTTGGGACGGTCGGCGGGCCGCACCATAGCGGCACGCAGCTTCATCTTCGCGTCGCTCTTCCGCAACGCCTTGATCCTCTCGAGGTGTTCGGCGCGGCCGATGTCTTTCGGTGCTTTGGTGCGAGCTCCCTCCGGCTCTGGCAGGACGGCTCCTTCTGGGATGCCTTCAGAGAGAAGAGCGCATCGCCGGACGCAATCCCCTGCTCCACCGCGGCCGTTCGGCGCACCGCATCTTCCGTGCTCAGCCCTGCCCCCGCATGCCTCGGCACTCCCTACGACACAGGGTAATGAGGCCAGCGCAATCAGCACACGTCAACCCGAGCCTGTCGCCTGATGGCCCGAGCCCGAGGAACAGCCCTAGCGCGCTGCTCGAAGAGACAGGGGCGGGCCGGGTTGCCCCGTCCCGCC